>DUCC01000020.1:0-7959 GCA_012959995.1 Acidimicrobiia bacterium | reverse complement strand
CGAACCATTTCGCTCATGGCCAACTTGGCTAAATTGCCTTCGGCCCCGGTGCGACGGCCTCCAGATTTTGCTCTCAGCATGTTGAGGCGATTCACTTGCCCCAAAATGTGGACTTTCATTATTTCTTGACGAATCACTGGATCGGTTTCGTTGCCCGCCGCCTTGGCAAAATCCATAAGCGCTTGGCTTGAAATACCACGCCCACCGCCGCCTTCAGGGCCGCGACTTACCCGATCCAAAAAGCTACCCACTTTACGTTCAAGGCGGCCAGCTATTGCTCCCGGCGGCACCGATACGGGTTGACGACCGCCGCCACCCAAACTGGCTCGCTCAAAAGCCAGCGTGCTGTTCGCTACCGCCCAGCCAGCCCCCAGCCCACCAAGCACGTTGGCGTTTGAAACCCGAGCTTCATCAAGAAACACTTCGTTAAACAAAGCCTGGCCAGTCATTTCACGCAAGGGGCGTACTTCAATACCGGGTTGTTCCATGTCTATAGCGAAATAGGTAATGCCCTGATGTTTTGGAGCGTCCAAGTCGGTACGAGCTATGAGCATGCCCATCTTGGCCATATGCCCACCGGAGGTCCACACTTTTTGGCCCGAGATAATCCATTCGTCGCCGTCGCGTACCGCTTTGGCTTGCAGCCCGGCAAGGTCGGACCCGGCGTTAGGTTCAGAAAATAACTGACACCAAGCCTCGGTGCCGTCAAGAATTTTCGGAACAAAACGATCGATCTGTTCTTGGGAACCATGGACAGCAATAGTGGGAGCAGCCAACATTAAACCCAACCCGCTAGGTGGTCCAACCACGTTGGCCTCCGCCAACCCGGCAGCTACCGCCTGGGTTAACTCCCGGTTGTAGCCCCGTCCTCCTGCTTCTTCAGGCAAAGAGGGGTGACACCATTTCCCCTCGTTGAGACGTTGCCACCATTGGCCAACCGTCAATTCTGGGTCCCAGTTTTCTTCCAACCAGGCTGAAAGTTCTTCTTGTACATCGTTTGCTGTTGCGTCGCTCATGGGGTGAGTCTGGCACCTCGGCAACACAAAACAACAAGCGGGGGCAACAAGTAACCACCCGGCGACAAGCAGTCGCTAGGGTGAACACAGTCTTTAGGTTCTCATCTCATAGAAAGGCCCGCTGTGCGCTGGTCCTCCCTTTTTATCCCTACATTGCGTGATGCTCCGGCAGAGGCTGAAGCGGCGAGCCACCGTTTGCTGGTGCGTGGCGGGTTCATGCGGCAACTGCAGTCAGGCCACTACTCCATGTTGCCGTTGGGTTGGCGGGTCCATCAAAAAGTGTCGACCATCATTCGCCAAGAAATGGATGCCATCGGCGGGCAAGAATTCTTTTTACCGGCCATGCACCCGGCGGATCTCTGGCAAAAATCGGGCCGCTGGGAAACCATGGGCGATGAAATGTTTCGTCTCACCGACCGCAAAGGGGCCGAGTTGGCCTTAGGCATGACCCACGAAGAAGTTTTCGCCACTTTGGCGGCCGAAATAACGTCCTATAAGACCTTGCCGCAAATCTGGTATCAGATTCAGACCAAGTTCCGCGACGAGCCTCGCCCTAAATCAGGGCTTCTTCGGGTGCGTGAATTTTTCATGAAGGACTCTTACTCTTTTAATTTGGACGATGCGGGCCTCGATGCAGCGTTTGACGCTCACCACGCTGCTTACACCCGTATTTTTGCTCGCTTGGGCCTTGATGCTTTTCCGGTGCAGGCCTCTTCGGGTGCCATGGGCGGAAGCGCTTCGGTGGAGTTTATGGTGGCTTCCCCAGCCGGCGAAGACGACGTTGCTCGCTGCGGAGGTTGCGGTTACGCCGCCAATGTTGAACGTGCCTCGGCGGCCCTCGACCCGGTAGAAAACCGGCCGGGAAGCGAAGCCCCAGAGTCTTTCAATACCCCCGGTATACGCACCATCGCCGCTCTGGCCGAAGCCGGCCACCCTGCCGAACACCAAATTAAAAGCTTGCTTTACAACGTCAACGGGCAACTCACCGTCTTGTTGCTGCGCGGCGACCACCCGTTGTTGGAACAAAAATTCATTGACTACACCGGGGTCACCAATATCGAACCAGCGGAAGCCGACGACATTCGAGCCGCTTTGGGGGCCTCCCCTGGCAGTTTGGGTGCGGTAGGCGTAACCGACTTGCCTATTTATGCCGACTTAGCTCTGCAAGGCCGATCGGGCATGACCACCGGAGCCAACATTGACGACGTTCACCTCACCGGCGTAGATGTAGAACGCGACATCAAGGTTGACCATTGGGTAGACCTTCGGGGAATCCTCGAAGGCGAAGCATGCATCTCTTGTGGCGAACCGTTGAGCATTGTGCGCTGCATCGAGGCGGGCCACATTTTTAAATTGGGCCGCAAATATGCCGAAGCGATGGGTGCTAAAGTCCTCGACTCCGACGGGGTCACCCAAACCATCACCATGGGCTCTTACGGCATCGGCGTAGGCCGGGCCATGGCGGCGGCCGCCGAAACTCACCACGACGACAACGGACTGCAATGGCCCATGGCCATCGCCCCTTACGAGGTGGTGATTACCGTGGTAAAAACCGACCACGAAGAGTCCATGGCTGCCGCAGAAAGCGCCTACACCGAGTTCCAGGCCGCAGGCGTAGACGTCTTGTTGGATGATCGCCCTGGCCGACCGGGTGTCAAGTTCGCCGATGCTGAACTAATTGGTATTCCGCTGCGCCTCACCGTGGGGCCACGCGGCTTAGAAAACAACCAACTCGAGTTCACCGATCGGCGAGACGGTACGAAGTCCGATCTGGATCTTGGCCAAGCAACCCAACACATAATTGATCTGGTTAACCAAGGCCGGCGTTTAGGCGCCTGACCTTCGCTGCCATCCGCTAGATTCTTTTCCGACCGACCCCTGCCGAGGTTTTACATGACAAAAACAATTGATCGCCAGCTGCCCTTGAAGCGCCGCCAAAAAGTAGTGGCCTCGCTTGACCTCCCCGGTGTTCCCGAAGGAACCGAAGGCCAAGTCAAGGTAGCTAACGGCATCACCTGGTACCGCTATTGGGTTGACTTTGCTAACGGCATCACCTTGGGGTCAGTAAGCCACGAACAACTGGCACAAAAAAACGATTGGCCACAATTTAAAATCGACCGCGAGAACGACGCTTTGAATGCTGAAGCCAAAGCCGGCGAAGAAGCGGCAGCAGAACCAGCCAGCGGTGATGCAGCCAGCGGAAATACCTCCGGTGTACCTGAACATCTTTTAGAGCGCAGCCGAGCCGCTCGCGTTCGCCTCGGCGCTTAACACTCGTTAGCGTCCGGACTGGCCCCTTTTGGGGTATCCTCGGACGTTCCTGCAATGCTCACGGAGGCTCCCGTTGACCTTTAAACCTGGCGACAAAGTCGTCTACCCCCACCATGGTGCGGCGATTATCGACAAAGTACAGAAGCGTAAAGCTTTTGGCAAAAATACTGAATACTTTATTTTGACTATGGCCCACGGCGATATGACCCTTTCGGTGCCGGTTGACATGGTCGAAGAGGTCGGCATGCGCTGGCCCATCAGCAAAGAAGACGTGGTTGATCTCTTTGATGTACTGCAAAAACGCGACATTCGTGAACCCTCCAACTGGTCACGCCGTTTTAAGAACCATCAAGAAAAACTTAAAAGTGGCGACGTCTATCAAGTAGCCGAAGTGGTACGAAACCTGGCATTGCGTGATGCTGCTAAAGGTCTTTCGGCCGGCGAAAAAACTTTGTACACCAAAGCCTTAAGCGTGCTCGTTTCTGAATTGGCTTTTGCCCTTGACGTAGAAGAAGACGAAGCAAGCGCCAAGGTAGCAGACGCTCTTTCCTAATTGCCTCTTGGTGAATGGTTCGCTCTGTATTACGCTTCGGGTAAACCAACAACTAGCAAAGGGGTGACATGTACAAGCGTCGCATAGTGGTAGGCGTTGAGGGTTCGGGGTATGCCCAGACTGCTTTAATCTGGGCTTTTGAAGAGGCTGCGCTACGTGACTCCGTTGTCGAAGTAGTGACCGCCTATGCCCCTACCTATGTGCCAGCGGCCCCAGATTTAGGTTATGTGCCGCTTGATTCTTACGACCTGATCAACGAGGTCGAACGCATGCAAGGCGAAGTTATAGATTCGGCACTTGAAGCCGCCGGCCATCCCGAGGTTGAAATTGTGCGGACGCTCACCAAAGGCCGAGCGGCCGACACGCTCCTCCGAGCCGCAAAGAATGCCGATCTCTTAGTGGTCGGCAACCGTGGTCGCGGTGGTTTTGCTGGGCTGCGCCTTGGCTCGGTGAGCCAATCGATTGCCCATCACAGCCCGTGCCCTTTGGTGATTATTCATACGGGTTTAGACATCGAGGATTGAACCATTTTTGTTCCGGGGGCTCTGGGCGGTCAGAGCCGAGACGACCTTCTTAACACTTTTGAAGGTACCACCTTTGATCTGGCCATTATTGGCGGCGGCATCACCGGTGCCGGAGTGGCCCGAGCAGCCAGCCAACGTGGTTTGTCCGTCGCTTTACTAGAAGCCAAAGACTTCTCTTCTGGTACTTCTTCTAAATCTTCCAAGCTCATTCATGGTGGGCTGCGCTATTTAGCCATGGGGCATTTTCGGGTAGTGCGCCATACGGCGCGTGAACGCGCCGTAGTTCATGCCTTAGCACCCCACCTTTGTGAACCACACTGGATGGTTTTCCCGGTGGCTTCCCGGCGCTGGCTGGCGCTCATGGCCGTCGTGGTCCGGGTTTACGAAACCTTGGGTGGGGTTAAGCGCTCCGATCGCCATCGTCGTTGGGGTCGAGCCGAAGTGGCACAAAACGAGCCCGCTTTACGAGCAGAAAAAAGTCGTTACGCCGTAACTTTTCGCGAGTATCTGACCGATGACTGCCGCTTAGTTTTGGCCAACTTACGTGATGCGGTGGCTTCTGGTGCCCAAGTCGCTAATTACCTTTCTGTCGATGGCCTGCTTGGCGAAAACCAGGCAGAAGGGGTTACTGCTCAGTGTGCGCTTACCGGCCGGTCGATTCAGGTAAAAGCCGCGGTGGTAGTTAACGCCACCGGCCCGTGGGTTGATGCCACCCGCCAGTTAGAGGCCGATGTTGAACCTCGTTTGGCACTCAGCCGAGGCATTCATGTGGCCGTCCGGCGCACCGATTTACCGGTCAACAACTTGGTAACCATGACCGGTTCAGATGGCCGGCCGGTGTTTGCCCTACCGCGAGGACCGGTGACTTATTTGGGGACTACCGACACTCGTCATCTTGACCCGGCTACCCACCATCCATCGGTTGAACAGATTGATGTGGATTTTTTGTTAACTACCGTTGAGGATTATTTCGATATTTCTTTGACCCCAAAGCAAGTGACCGGGGCATGGGCTGGCCTACGGCCGTTGATCTCTAAACCGGGGCAAACCACTTCGGAACTTTCTCGCAAAGACGAAGTATGGGTCGGCCCCCGAGGGGTTGTCACGGTGGCGGGCGGCAAACTTACCGGTTACCTCCAAATGGCCGACGACGTCCTTGAGGCAGTGGAGACCCAATTCTCTGCCGAGCAGAGCCTGACCTCCCGTGCCGAGTTTAGCGGAACAATTTCTGTCTCGAAGACGCTGCCCGGTGGAGACATTGCTTCCGACCTGTCTTTGGCTGCGCAAACTTTAGATACCGATCATGGCCTTGGTCTGCCCATCGCCGAGCGTTTGGTGCGACGCTATGGATCAGAAGCAGGCGCAGTTATTGCCCTCGGAAAAGAACCGGTGGCCCCCGGGGCGCATCTTTTGTCGGGTGAAATCGTGTGGGCGGTACAAGTAGATGGCGCACTCTTTTTAGCCGACGTGTTGGAGCGGCGCACCGGCAGCATGTGGTTTGATCCAGAGGTAGGGGCGTTGGTTGAACCGGTGGCCCAGCAATTGTCTGGCTTGCTTGGTTGGACCGCTGAACAAACATCTGAGCAAATTGCTCTGCTAGAAAGACAGCAAGAAACCGATTTAACGTTTATTTAAAGGCATCAAATGATTGAAGTAGCAGCGGTTGATTCACCGGTGAGCTTACTTTGGGTAGCCCACGACGAGGGAACTATTGTGGCCAGCACTTTGGCCGGGTCAACGCACTCCCCTACTTTTACTCCGTATCTTGATTTACCCTTGGCCGAGAAACCCCCGACGGGACTGGTTAAAGCCATTGCTCAAGCATTTACGCACAAAGGGACAAGCGGCTTGCCTTTTGATCACCGCATTGGCACCGATTTTCAACGCTTGGTGTGGAAAAACTGTGCTTTGATTCCATTTGGAGAAACTCGTACTTATCAAGAGTTGGCACATGCCATTGGGCGCCCCAAAGCCACGCGGGCCGTGGGTACAGCGCTCGGAGCGAACCCGTTTCTTGTTTTGATCCCTTGTCACCGCGTGTTGCGAGCCGACGGCAGCCTAGGTGGTTTTGCCGCTGGTCTCGAAGCTAAAGCCCGCCTCCTGGCCTGCGAAAAAGCCTCCACCTCTTAACAAGGTGAAACATGGGGCCAGGCCTCAGATTTCACCTTGGCCGTTGCTGCATTCGGTGCGGCGTTGCGCTAGACCATGCCTATGACCGAAACCCAAGGTTCAATCACCATCGAAGTTCGTGGCCACATTTTGTTGATGGGCATAAATCGACCGGCAAAACTCAATGGGTTCACCCCAGAAATGATGCGTCAACTGGTTGAGGCCTACACCGAGTTGGACGGCAATCCGGACCTTCGGGTGGGCGTCCTGTTTGCCCATGGTGACCACTTCACCGCAGGCCTTGACCTACCCAAGTGGGCCGACAAAATGAAAGGCGGCGACCGGGGGCGCGGTGAAAACAAAATAGACCCCACCTCCTTGAGTTCGCGCTGCAGCAAACCCGTCATTAGCGCCGTGCAGGGCATCACTTTTACTCTGGGCATTGAACTCATGTTGGCCGGCGACATCGTTATCGCTGCAGACGACTGCCGGTTCTCTCAGCTTGAACCTCTACGGGGCATTTACGCCACCGGAGGCGCCACCATTCGTTTTGTACAACGGGGCGGCTGGGGCAACGCCATGTACCACTTGCTGACATCCGACGAGTTTGATGCTGACGAGGCTTACCGCATCGGTTTGGTGCAAGAAATAGTACCAGCCGGACAACAACTTGATCGAGCCATTGAAATCGCCGAAATCATCTGCCAAGGAGCCCCCTTGGCTGTTCAAGCCACCAAAGCTTCGTCAACCCTCTATGCATTAGAAGGCGAAAAAGCCTGCATTGCTGCTATGGCTGCCAAACAAGCCGAACTGGCCGCCACCGAAGATGCTGCCGAAGGGGTGGCGTCGTTTATTGAACGCCGGCCAGCGGTTTTTAAAGGCCGCTAACCGAACGGGACAAACCACTCCGCTCCTTGGAAAAACACAATAATGCCGTCAGGTTCTTTTAGGGCTACAAAATCTTGATCGGGAACCCCACTTGGTGTTTCAGCCCAATCTCGAATATGACTATTACAATTACAAAGTATTTAATACTCGATAAGGAGAGGCGCTATGTTAGAAACAAAGATATTCCGTAAAAAAGACCTTGATCTTGAGCCTGTCAACGGCATGAAAACCATCGGTTTGGTCAATGTGTCGTTTTCCGATGAACTGGGAGCAGGGATTGGCGTTTTTGAAGATTGCTCTATACCTTGGCATATAACTTATGACGAGGTTATTTACATACTCGAGGGGCAGTTCACGTTGCAAGTCGGTGACAAAATATTCGAAGCCGGTCCTGGAGATGTGCTATGGGTGCCACGTAATACGGATATTGTTTATATAGCCCAAGAGCGAGTGACATTTTTCTATTCTGTACTACCTGCCGGTAACGCGCCATCAACAGCCAAGCATATTGACTACACTTCGCATTAGAAGGCGAAAAAGCCTGCATTGCTGCTATGGCTGCCAAACAAGCCGAACTGGCCGCCACCGAAGATGCTGC
>DUCC01000019.1 GCA_012959995.1 Acidimicrobiia bacterium | reverse complement strand
GTAAACTCCGAGCCCTAGTAACGCAAAACGTGGACGGTCTGCACCAAATGGCCGGCACCGGCTTAGAAAAAATGATTGAGGTGCATGGCAACGTGCACGAAGCGGTGTGCTTGCAATGTGATTGGCGAGAAAACATTGAACCGGTGCTGGAACGGGTGCGCAACGGCGAAGCCGACCCTCGTTGTGGCTGCGGAGGGCTAATAAAGACAGCCACGATTTTGTTTGGCCAAAGCCTGGTGGAACAAGACGTTGACAACATGTTTGCGGCGGCCAGTGAGTGCGATTTGTTGTTGGCGGTGGGTACCACCTTGGGGGTGTCGCCGGTCAACGCTTTGGTTCCTCAGGCAGTGCATTACGGGGCACCGGTAATAATTGTTAACGGAGGCCCCACCGAAATGGATGATCTGGCCACCGTTATAGTGGAGGGTTCAATCAGCGAACTACTGCCGAAAATAGTCGGTGGCTAATCCTGACCAACTAGGTAGGCTTTTACTATGGCATCATTCCGAGACCTCCTTCAAGCGGCCAAAAGCCGCATTAAAGAAACCGACCCGGCCGGCGCCGAAGCGTTAATAGCCGAGGGCTACCTTTTGCTTGACGTGCGCGAGCCCGATGAGTACGAACAAGGGGCCATTCCTGACTCCATGCATATTCCTCGCGGCAACCTCGAACCCGGCATTGAAGGCCGCCTCCCAGACCACGACCAACCCTTGGTAGTCATGTGCGCCGGTGGAGTGCGCTCCGCTTTTGCCGTCGACACATTAAACCAAATGGGCTACACCAACGTCGTCTCCATGGACGGTGGCTTCAACCGCTGGAAAGACGAAGGCCGCAACTGGAAAACCCCCCGCACCTTGGCCCCCGACCAACGCAATCGCTACCAACGCCATTTGTTGTTACCTGAACTGGGCGAAGAGGGCCAACTTAAACTTCTCGACGCCAAAGTATTGTTGCTGGGTGCCGGCGGCTTGGGCTCGCCAGCCGCTTTGTACCTTGCCGCCGCTGGGGTAGGTACGGTGGGCATCATCGATATGGACGTGGTTGACGAGTCGAACCTGCAACGCCAGATTTTGCACAACATGGACCGGGTAGGGGAGCGCAAAGTCGACTCTGCTAAAAAAACGTTGACCGCTTTAAACCCCGACGTCAATGTGGTGACCTACGATGTACGCCTTGGGGCCGACAACATCATGGACATCCTCGATGGTTACGACGTGGTAGTGGACGGCGCCGACAACTTTCCGAGCCGCTACCTGCTTAACGATGCCTCAGTAAAGTTGGGTATCCCGGTAGTCCATGGGTCAATCTTCCGCTTTGAAGGTCAGGTCACCGTGTTCAACCCACTCGACGGCCCGACCTATCGTGACATGTTGCCCGAAGCTCCACCGGCCGAGTTTGCTCCCAGTTGCGCCGAAGCCGGCGTGTTGGGGGTGCTGCCCGGCATCGTGGGCAGCATCCAAGCCTTGGAAGCCATCAAACTGATTTTGGGCTTAGGCGAAGGACTCTCGGGTCGCCTCGTAGCTTTCGACGCCATGGACATGACTTTCCACGAATACAAACTCCAAGTAGACCCCACCAACGAAGTCACCTGGGTCAACCGTGAACGCATCCAAATCGCCGAACTCGACGGCTTATGCATGCCTCAAGTAAGCGAACCACCCGCTAACTAACTCTTTTCCGGCGCATCCCCTAGAATCTGTTGATGCGCTTACTCGACCGTTTGCCCGCCGGCACGCTTGCTATCGGCGGGGGACTAGTGGTCAATGGATTAACGGCCTATGCCTTCATAACTATTTCTTCTCGCGACCTTGGCGCTGAGGCCTACTCGCCGGTGGCTCTGTTGTGGGCTTTAAGCTTTTTGTTGGGCATCGGCTTTTTTCTGCCCCTAGAACAAGAAACCGCCCGCTTGGTCGCCGGCCGGGTAAGCAGAGGCCAAGGCATCGGCCCCGTAGTGAAATCCGCTGCTCGATTAGGTGCTTCGCTGGCCCTCGGCCTGGTAGCGGTTTCGTTGCTCGCCGGCCGTTGGTTTACCAACGAATTTTTTAACGGAGAAACACTGCTGTTTTTGGGCCTTATTTTGGTGGTAGTGGGCCTCGGGGCAGCCCACCTGGTTAAAGGCACTTTGGCTGGTTTAGGCCGCTTTAATGGTTACGCCCGCTATGTCATGGGCGAAGGATTAGGCCGCTTATTGCTGGTGGGAGCAGTATTGGGGTTAGCTACCGGCAGCATTGGTGCCTATGGATTAGCCATTGGCTTGGCCCCACTGGTGGGTATTTTGTTGGCCACGGCAGGTCAACGAGGAATATTAACCCCCGGACCTGAAGCCCACATGGGCGACCTTTCAAAAGCTTTAGGGTCGCTATTGGTGGCTTCGGTAGCCACGGCACTGGTGCTCAACGTCAGTCCGTTGGCTGTACAAATATTGGCCACTCCCCAACAAGCCGACGAACCCGGACGGTTCCTCAACGCCTTGTTAGTGGCCCGGGTGCCCTTGTTCTTCTTTCAAGCAGTACAAGCAGCTTTGTTGCCACGCCTGTCTACCTTGGCCAGTCAAAACAAGTTCGCCGAACTTTGGCACGAACTCAAACACCTGTTGTTGTTGGTGGGGGCTTTAGGAATTGGAGCGGTGGCAGTAATGGCCGTGGTGGGGCCGCAAATAGTTGAAGTAGCATTTGGTGCCGAATTTGCCGTAGGGCGCCAAGACATGGTTTTGTTGGCTGTTTCTAGCGCTGGGCTGATGGTGGTGCTTTCGCTCACCCAAGCGCTTATTGCCTGTCGAGCCCAAGGCCGCATGGCCTTAGCCTGGGTGGCTGGGGTCGTGGCGTTTCCGCTGACGTTGTTGGTGGCCGGTGATCAACTGTTTCTACGGGTTGAAATAGCACTTGTCGCCACCGTTTCGGTGGCTGCCGTTGTCATGTTTGCCTTGCTTTTGCGCTTTTTAAGTGCGCAGCGAGTGTTCAGCCCGGCCGGCGATTAACTCGCCCTCCTTCCATTGCGAGGAAAAAGTCTCTAGACTCCAAAGGCGGGTGGAGCCGAGCGTCAAATGACGCAGCCTTTTAGGCTGCCGTCAATGAAATAATGGAGACCAACCACCAATGAAACAGAGAGGTAACCGGGTGTCTACGCGCCGTGGTGCGCTGCTGTTGGTGGTCGCCCTCATGGCCAATGTTTTAACCGCTTCTCCGGCTGTGGCAGATACAAATTATGTAGTGGTAGCGGGTGACACCTTGTCGGCGATAGCCGAAGAGTTTGCTATTACCCTCAACGATCTTCTCGACGCCAATGGTTTGACCTTGGAAAGCATCATCTATATCGGTCAAGTACTGACCATTCCCGGGGTGGATTTAGGTGACTACATCACCGACTACGGCGATGTAGTTGTCGAAGGCAGAGGCTGGGGCCACGGCCGCGGCATGGGCCAATACGGTTCGCTGGGCTACGCCATAGATGAAGGCTGGAATAGCGGCCAAATACTTGACCACTTCTATGGAAACACCACCGCAGAGACTTTGGACCCCCAAGACATCGGCGTACGCCTGCGCGCTCATGATGGTGATTCCACCACCGTTTATGTAGAAAACGCCATCTTGGTGGTGGGCGATCAAGACGGCAACTGGATTGAACTCGCCGACCAAGCAGTGCAAATAACCTTGGAAGGCAACGTTGATCGCTACAGCATCGCCGTGGGCCCCGACTGTGCCGGGCCGTTTACCGACGCTGGTTTCCACATAGAGAGCCCCATCGTGCGAGTGCGTTCGGCTGAATACGTGGTGCCAGCAACGACCACTACGACCTCAACAACTACTTCAACGACCACCACAACCACGGAGCCGCCGGCTACTACTACCACCGTGGCTCCTGACCCCGTGCTCACGGTGATCAACACCGACGATGCCGCTTTAGACGTGACCTTGCAGGCTTGCGAAAGCAGCAGTTCGGCCACCTGGTATCGCGGCGAAATGCGGGCCGCCCGCTACGAAGGAAACCAACGCACCGTCAACTGGCTACCCGTAGAGCAATACCTGCGCGGCGTAGTGCCACGAGAAATGCCCGCCAGTTGGGCCGAAGAAGGCGAAGGCGCCGGCATCGCTGCTCTTGAGGTGCAATCAGTAGCCGCTCGGTCGTATTCACTGGCCGAAAACCGCTATACCTACGCCAAAACCTGCGATACCACAGCCTGCCAAGTCTACGAAGGCCGAGAAAGCCGGGGGAGTGGCTGGCAAAGCAGCAACGAAGACACCCGCTCAGATAGTGCCATAGCGGCCACCGCTGGGCTAGTGCGCATGTTCGGCGACGAGATTGCTCGTACCGAGTTCTCTTCGTCTACCGGCGGCCACACCATTACCGGGGTATTCCCGGGGGTGCCCGACGATGGTGACGATGTCTACAACAACCCAGTCGCTCGGTGGAGTGAAACTCTAACTTTGTCCGACGTGCTCGCCGCCTACAGCATCAACGACCTCTACGAAGCAGTGGTAGTAACCCGAGATGGCAACGGTGACGATGGCGGCCGAGTAGACGAACTTGAACTTCGTACTCGCTCTGGTCAGGTAGTGACGGTAAGTGGCTACGACTTCCAATGGCAGTTCGGCATGAAATCGAAGTGGTACAACCTTGAATATGGGCCGCCCGATGCCAGTGTTGCTTTTCCCGCTGACCGCTATGACGAATATCGAGTAACCGCTGGCTACACCGACGAAGAAATGGTAGGCCTGCAGTCAGCAGCCGACCATTTTGAAACCACACCAGAAGAACTCCAACTCACCTCAGTGGGGGTACTGGCCTTTTTGCTGGCTTTAGGTGGGGATGAATTGGCGATAGAGCCCATGGAGGTTCCACCAGCAACTGATGGCACCAACATGGTGAAGTCGGCTTATTTTGCTTCAAACGGTGCGCAAGGAGCATTGGAATCAGTAGCTGAACCCTTTGGTTTAACCGGTGCCCAAGCACAAAAGTTCGCCACCTCGGTCATCGTGTTCTTGGTGGCCTTGGCCCAGGCGGGCTAAATCCGTTCCTGCTCAAAGGAAAAGAGCGACTGCACCTTTTCCTCATACTGGTTTTTTCCAAACAGAGTGGCTCGTTTAATTGCGTTGTTGCTGAGTCGTGTGCGTAGGTTTGTGTCGTTAACTAAGAGTTGTGTCTTTTCAATAAGTTCATCAGGGGTTCCCCAATGAAAACCATCTACTCCATGACGGACAATTTCAAGAGGCCCTCCCGCACCGAAAACAATTGGTACGGACCCGGCCGTCATTGCTTCGACAATCGAGATTCCAAAATGTTCGAAGAGAGCGGGTTTATTTTCGTTTTGCTTAAAACCTGTTGCATGCCAGTAGATCGAAGAAGAGGCAAGAAGGTCTGCGAGGTCACCTCCACTTACATTTGGGAGAATTTCTACCGGAAGGCCGCTTGCAGCAGCACGGACCGTTTCCAGATAAGAGGTTTCGTTAGGAGAGCATCCTCCTGCGAGAACCAACCGCCAATCTGGTAAGCCATCTTTTTGAGAGAGTATTCGAAAAGCCTTAATCATCTCAATCTGTTGTTTGGAGTGAGTGGTTTTCGAATCAAAAAATCGGCCAACGGAAAGAATAAAAGGCTTTTTTTCACCCGGGCAAACTTGGCGCGAAGGCGGTGGATAAAGAAGTTCACTTGATTGGTTCCAGAGTTTTTCTGTCCAGATTGAAGAAAAATCAGAGATGGATAGAAACCGCTGATACGACCTTGTCCACTGAAGGTTGGTTGTTTGTAGGCGTATTTTTTGGTCGATGTCCCGGAAGTAAGAGGAAACTGTGCCAAGTAACTGACAGGACTTCCAAAGAGGAAGGTAGACCGCTGATTTGATGCGAGAGCGAATCCGTGAAGGGTTACCCGGGAACATGACGATGTAGGTTCCATGAGGAGAATGATTCTGGGCTTTGCTCGAAAAAGAATGGTTTATGAAAAAGTCAAATTCTTCGCTAACTCTCGAAGCCTCAAAATCATTTTCTACCTGACGAAACGTGCAGTCTGAAATATCAATATTTAGGCGGGTTTTAAAGAGTCGAGTATTTGGTGGTGTCGGGCCGAGCAATGTGATGTGGTGATTTTTACTTAATGTTTCAGCGAGTATCCCCGCACTAACCTCGCCGCCTCCCATGGTTGCCCAATGATGATTGTAGATAGCGATGTTTGTCATGAATTTTTGTTACTCACTTGAGGAGAACATTGAGTCGGTCAAGATGGGGCGCTAATTGCGAGTACCCAGAATTTACTAATTTTAGGTTATCGAGTACTGAGTTGGCGGGCCGTGGTGCGGGTCGTGAAGGCACCAGATCGGTGGTGGATATGGGTAATACTCGGCTGGGGTCATGGCCGGCTGCTTCAGCTACTTCTTGGGCAAAAACAAACCATGAAACTGGACCGGCATTGGTGACATGAAAAATGCCTTCGTCCTTTGCTTCAACCAAGGCCAACAAAGCCCCGGCGAGGTCGCCAGTGAAGGTGGGGCAACCCACTTGGTCGTCAACAAAATACAGGTCTCCGGGGTTCCTTAACAGGCGTAAAATCGTCTGCAACATGTTGTTCCCATCGGGCCCCATGAGCCATGCTGTTCGTACAATCAATGCGCCAACTCCGGCTAGTTGTTCGCCCAGCAATTTTGATTTCCCATAAATGGATTGAGGATTGGTTGGGTCGGTTTCTAAATACGAGGATCCTTTTTGCCCATCGAAAACATAGTCTGTAGAGATTTGTACCAACTGCGCTCCGACCTGTCTTGCGGATTCAGCGAGGGAGCCAACTGCGTGACCGTTAACGGCAAAAGCTTTTTGTTGGTTGGATTCACAAGCATCGACATCGGTCCAAGCGGCGCAATTTATGACGACCTCTGGTTTTTCTCGTTCAAAAATATTTTTCAATTGTTCTTGGTCGGTAATATCAAGGTCTTTTTTTCTAAAAGTTATTAAACTATGATTGCCCCTCTGGCGCTGAAGAGCGAGAGCCAACTGACCGCTCCCTCCAGTAACGAGAATTTTCATGCACGAGCCTTGAGGGGTTCCCACCAATCACGGTGGTCGGCGTACCAGCGCACCGTGTCGGCTAGCCCCTCGGCAAAATTATGCTGTTGAGTCCAACCAAGAGCGGTAATTTTTGAAATATCAACGGAGTAACGCCGGTCATGGCCAAGGCGATCATCAACCCAGGTGATCATTGACTCGTCGAAACCCATCAGTTCAAGCAAAGCGTGAGTTAGCTCAAGATTGGTGAGTTCGCTTCCTGCTCCAATGTTGTAGATCTCACCAATTTCCCCTCGGCGTAACACGAGGTCTACGGCGGTGCAGTTATCAGCCACATGGCACCAGTCACGAATGTTTTTGCCGTCTCCATAAACAGGTACTTTGATTCTGTCCAACAGATTGGTGGCAAACAAGGGGATAATTTTTTCAGGAAATTGATATGGACCGTAATTGTTAGAAGACCGGGTTACCGATACGGGGAGACCGTGCGTGATGTGGTGGCTTAGAGCAATCAGATCAGACCCGGCTTTTGAGGCAGAATATGGAGAACGAGGGTTAAGAACATCGGTTTCAGAGGAAGAACCTCTTTCGATGGAACCATAAACCTCGTCGGTCGAAATATGCACGAAACGTTCCACATCTGCTTTGCGAGCCACATCGCAGAGCACATTAGTCCCATCACAGTTGGTGCGAATAAAGGCGTCCGGATCGGTAATGGATCGGTCCACATGGCTCTCTGCCGCGAAATGGACGACGGCCTGATGCCCAGGTAGTGCGGTTTCTACTGCAGAACGGTCGCAAATGTCGCCATAGACAAAAGAAAAACGAGGGTGGTCTTCTAAATCTTCCAAACTGGCTCGGTGGCCGGCGTAAGTCAAGGCATCAAAAACAGTTATCTCATCGTCGGTGGTGTTTAACACATGCCGCACATAGTTGGAGCCAATAAACCCCGCAGCACCGGTAATGAAAAGACGCATATTAGAACCTTGGTTGTAGGTCGGGTTTAAGGTCGCCTCGACGAGGGTTGGCTTGGTCTCTTAGCGAAAGAACAGGATTAGGGACCCCCCAGTCGGCGTTGATCTCTGGGTCGTCCCACGCTACTCCAAGTTCGTCGGCTGGGTTGTAGTAGCCATCGACTTGGTAGGTGATGGTCATATCGCTCAAGGCAGAAAACCCATGCGCTACTCCAGGTGGAATATAGATGCCACCATGGTTATGGGAGCCATCTTTTTGGTGGCCCAGATCGGTACAAATGGTTGTTCCTTCGGTGGGGGAACCTTGACGCAAATCATGGAGAACCACCCGAGCAGCACCAAAAGGCACATACCAATAGTCGGCTTGATGAAGGTGGTAATGCAGGCCTACCAAACTGCCTGCTTGGCGGTCGGCTCGGTTGTTTTGGACCATCTCGGGAACGCCTGGGAACCACTCCTTTCGCCATGTTTCTACAAAAAAGCCGCGTTGGTCATCAAACACTTCAGGATGAATAAAAATTATCCCGGTAATGAGATCAGAAGAAACGATGCTTGGCATGAGGACCCTTAGTGGAGTTCGACGATTGAATCATCGCCCAACATTAAGGTACTCACTCCGTTGGAGGATGAGCCAGAAACACTGCTGGAGCGCCCTAAAAGTGAGGAGGTGATACGCCCTCCACCGTTGATCATACAATCGCGGAGCAAGACGGAATCATCAATGCTGATGTCATCGAGTGAGCAACCATCCCCCAGTGAGGCATAAGGGCCTACTTGGCAGTTGCTGATGCTTACATTTTCACCAATAACTACCGGACCAGTAATAGTGCAGTTAGTGAGGGTGCTTTGTGCCCCGACTTGTACAGCTCCACTCAGTGTTGATGCGGAGTCAACGGTGGCTCTTTCGTCAATGCTTGTAACAATTGTGCTCAACACCAACCGGTTGCACTCAAGAAGAGAGTCTTTTTTGCCGGTATCAATCCACCAACCCTTAATTATTTCATGATCCACCGCTAAACCATCATTGATCAACTTTTGGATAGCGTCAGTGATTTCAAGTTCGCCTCGACCAGATGGCTTTAACGTGGCTACGGCCTGATGGATGGCCGGTGTAAAAAGGTAAACCCCTACCAGAGCGAGATCAGAGGGAGGATTCTTAGGTTTTTCAATCAACTCAGTGATGGAACCTTCGCAATCAAGTATTGCTACGCCAAATGATTGCGGGTCTGCAACTTTTTTGAGCAGTACTCGACAACTTAGAGGGCGGGAGGTGCGATCATGCTGGAAGCGACTGACTATGTCGCTTAAGTCCTGCTCAAGCATGTTGTCACCTAAATACATGATGAAGTCATCATCGGTAAGGAATTCCTGAGCAACAAGTACGCAGTGGGCAAGGCCCAGTGGCTTCTCTTGAGGGAGGTAGGTAATTTTTGCTCCCCATTTTTCTCCATTACCAACGGCACGGCGGATTTCATCGCCCGTTTCACCAATAATGATTCCTATCTGGGTGACTCCCGCTTCCACTAGTCGTTTAATACCGTAAAAGAGAATGGGGGTATTGGCGATAGGCACTAACTGCTTAGCGCTGGTATGGGTTACTGGGCGAAGTCGCACACCTGCGCCCCCGCTGAGAATGAGCCCTTTCACAGAAATGTATCTTAGCGGTTAGGACCATTATTGGCCCAGTATGGCCCAGGCGGTGTGGCTATATTCGTCTGTAAAGTATTGAGTGCTTGCTAGTCTTCAAAGATGGTTAGAGATTCTTTTAGAAATTTTGTTCTTCGCTTGACGGGAGCAAAGCATGTACAACTTGTTCTTGAGGGTCAGATACGCGATGCTTTCGCAGGTATTGAAGAACTTCAAACGATGATGAACGAAGTTCAAGTTCAACTTAGTTTATTAATTCAAGATGCAGAATCTTCAGGTATAAGGGTGGATGGACTAGAACGAGAAACGGGGAATATTAGTAAAGAACTCGGTGCGGCTAAGAATCAAATTGCCTCAGTTCACCGGGGTTTAACGGCCAGATCGCCTTTGACTGCAAGTGCTGAACTATCTGTCAAACTAACTCAAAACATACCCCTTGGCACACTGGATGAGGAAACGGTCTATGCGGCTATTGAAGAAAAGATGCGAGGCACTAGAGAAGAAATAAGCAACCGTCAGGCCCAATATGTACAGATGGTCAAGGAACTTCCGAATGTAGGGAAAGTAGTTGACCTTGGTTGTGGCCGAGGAGAGTTCCTCTCCCTGCTCCAGGAGGAGGGCGTTCATGGGGTTGGGGTTGATTTGAATACCACTTTTGTCGCCGAATGCCAGACACAAGGCCTTGAGGTTCAAAATTGTGATGCACTTACTTATCTCACTTCTTGCCCAGATTCTTCCATGCGGGCGGTGGTGGCTTTTCAAGTATTAGAACATCTATCGTTTGCTACCTTAGTGAGAGTTCTCGCCGAGGCTTACCGGGTTCTTCTCCCTGGAGGCCTTTTTTTAGGAGAAACGCCAAATGGGGCAAATTTGGCCGTTGGCGGGTCAACGTTTTGGATCGACCATACGCATGTGCGGCCACTTCACCCCGATTTATTAAAGACCCTTGCCGATTATTTTGGGTTCGATAAGGTAAAGGTTGACTTGGTATCTTTGCCCGAGGTTCCGTGGCGTTTAGATAAAGAAGTAGCGGGCCAACCGGTGAGCGATGCCGTGCTTGGCCTTCAGGAGTATGTATTGAGCGGTCAAGATGCTTTATTGGTCGCTTATCGTCCTGTAGAAAGATGACGGTAGGGTCGACGGTTAAATGCTTCAATAGTTCGCAAGAGCAGATCTTCGTAGCGCATAATCAAATCTTCCCACTGATAATGGTTGGCGACAAACAACCGGCCGTTTTCTCCTAATTGTGAGTTGAGGTGGGGGTCTTCAAGAAGTAGGTCCAAGGCCGCTTCAAATTCGGCAAAACCCTGATAAGGGAAACCACCTCCTGAACGTCGAGTTTGACCTACAAGTACTTCGCAGCGCCCTTGCACCAAAGCTGGTTTACCCATAGACCAAGCCTCGGTCAAGGCCATGGAGAAACTTTCGAAGTAGGAAGGTTGAAGGAATGCGGTGCAGGCAGCTAACGCATCGAGTTTCTCTTGCTCTGGCACGAAACCAGTTGTAATGAGATCAGGATGGTTGGGGAGGTGCATGACTTGCTCCCCCACGATCACTAATTTTAGAGAGGAAGGGTTGCGTTTTTTGTAGGCCACAAAATAATCAAAAGCCTCAAGCGAGCCTTTTCCAGGGTCCACACGCCCCACATAGAGTAGAAATGGGTTGTTGCCGATTTGGTGGCGGGAGCGAAAACGGTTGCCGTCACCAGAAAGAGAAAGGTCGGTTCCCACTCCGATCACTTCTTCTACTGCGCTATGTCCAAAACGTTGGTTCACTAGCGAGGCTTCCTCAACGGTCAGAAAAGCAATACCGTCAGGGAGGCGAAATAATCGGTCAAAGATCGGTACCAATAGGTGCGGCTCAAGGTGCGCTGTGGGTTGAAAGAGGGTGGGAGTGCGTCCGGCTACCGCTGGAAGCCCTCGAATTGTGGTGTAGTAGAGATAAGTGAAAAAGATCACAATATCATAATTGGATGAATCACTAGCTAACCATTTTGGAAGGCCGGTAGTTCGCGGTCCCATTTCATTTACCCAGAGCTCTTGAGCGGATAAGGGAACCGGATGAGTACCCCAGACTACCGCCGCATCAATTCCGCTGAATCGCTGCCCATCGCGCTTACGATCTACCGGAAAACGGTGAACAAGTACGTCGTTTATTCGTTCGCTACCAGCTTGAAATTCGTTTGACCAGTCGGTGTAGTTTTTAGCGCAACTGGTTGCAACCTCAACTTGATGGCCGGCTGATGATAAATGTTCGGCGAACAGACGACAGCACTGTTCTGATCCGCCGGCAATGTTTGTGCCATACCTTTGAACGACAAAGAGGATGCGCATTAATCTAATTCAGCCAACATGTTGAGGAAAGTTTTGGTTGTTGAACTGGAGCAGAAGCTCTTGGCCTGTTGTTTTCCGCTGGTGGTGAGTTGTTTGTAAAGGTCTTTATTTTCAAGTAATTCCACAACTCCTTCCGCGAAAAGTTCAGGTCCTGCATCAGGGGGAAGAAGGATTCCTGCCGTACCGACAGTGTCAGGAAGAGCAGCGATATTTCGAGAGATGGTAGGAACGCCTGCCGCCATTGCTTCTAGTACAGGGATGCAGAGACCCTCATGCATACTGGCGGTTAGGAATATGTCGGCCTGCTGGTAAAGAGCTGTTAGCTCGGTGTCACTGACTTGGCCTAAAAAGAGACAGTTCGGGACATGAAGACGTTGAGATTGTTGAAAGGCGGCATCATTTACTATGGGCAGGGTGGGGGGGCCGACAAGTGCTAATGAGGTATTCCGTCCAAGATATTGGGTGAGAAGAGATTGTGTTTGAATGAGAACCTCTGGCCGCTTGTGGGGCACAGCTTGGCCGACGTAGAGTAAGAGATGCCCAGAGGTTTCCCGCTCAATACGGTGCAGCATTGCTGGGTCACTGGTGAGTTTCTGCAGTCGAGAGGTCTCCACCCCGAGGGGAAGAACAACTACGTTTTTGTAGCCGATTTGTTTGAGGCCTTTTGCGTTATAAGGAGAGTCGGCTATGGAAAGAACTACCTTCGAGCGAAGAAATTCTAGTTCGCTCCAACCTTCTCGGAGGCTTCCTGCACGTATTGGATCAAAGTTTTCAAAATAATGCGCTGGTGTGATGTTATGAAATATGAGAACTAACGGATCGCTGGAGTTTTGAAGAAAGCGATGTACTTCTTTGTCCCCACCACTGGCGTGAAATATTATGGTTCTTTTGGTTGAGTATTTTTGGGGAAACTCATCTAGCGGGATGACATCGGTTATGTCAGGAGAGGGATGTTGAGCAAAAATTTCACTTCTACCCAAATCGCGGAGGGATGAACGAAGGTTTCTTGCCATGTTGGTGATGGCGTCGGTTCGTCCTGCGCCAACAAGAATTTGATGAATTTCTGTCACGCTGGTGGGCTTATATCAAGCTTTGCTTCAATGAGATTGAGGCGATCTAGTGCTGCAGAGAGTCGACGGTTTATATCACGGCGGCTTTCGGGCGGACCTTTATTGCTTTCATCACCGTTGTCTGTTTGCTCTTCTATGAGTAGTAGTAACTGAACTATTACTTGATTGACCACTTCAGCATGTTGTTGACACTGTTGAAGAATTCCATTCGTTTGACGGACGGTTAACTTGGCTGCAATGTGGTGAAGGATTCTTTTGAAAGGGTTCGGGGACCAAGTCTTGATTTGCGCGGCATCAAAGATAGAGGCTGCATTAAGGCGTCGCAGTATTGTTTGTAGCTCTCCCTGACCCGCTTCATCAAAATCAAACCCTCGAAGAATTTGATGATAATGGCTATCTAATTGCTGCTCTAGCCCAGGTGGGTAGTCTCCAGCGATTCGGCGAGCGGCGACGTTCTGTTTGAGCTTGTCCAGAAGATCGTTGGTGTCGTTTTGCATGTGCAGAGCATATCTAATGCTGTTTAGTTAGGTAGCCTTTCTCAAATGACTATGCCAAGTTGACTTGTGAGGTAAATGATGTATCTGAATAAAAGAGTAGCTGTAGTGGTTCCTTCCTATAAGGAGGAAACACAAATTGAGCGTGTAATCAAAACTATGCCAGATTTTGTGGATCTGATAGTAGTGATTGACGACGCAAGCCCAAAACCAGATCAAACTTGCGAAATTGTAAGCCAATTGGCTGTTGAAGACTCTCGAGTAGTACTGCTAGCTCGTCAGGAGAATGGAGGGGTTGGTGCAGCGATTGAAGATGGCTATGTCGAGGCACTGAAAAGAGGGGCTGCAGTAATTGCCACGATGGCGGGCGACGGTCAAATGGACCCCAAGGAACTTCACCGAGTAGTTGAGCCGGTGGCCTCGGGAAAAACCGATTTAGCTAAAGGAAATCGGTACAACCTTCAAAGCGATTGGTCTGTCATACCGAGGGTCAGGTTGATTGGCAGTATTATTTTGTCGTTTATGACTCGGCTGGCTACCGGCTACTGGACTATCGGTGATCCCCAGAATGGCTATAATGCAGCGTCATCTGAACTTGTTAAGCAATTTGCTCGTCGAGGCCTCTATCCCCGATACGGAGTCCCTAATGATTTACTGATCTCTTGTGCCATCTATGGTGCCCGGGTCCTAGATGTCCCGATGGAGCCGGTTTACAATGTAGGAGAGCAGTCCAAATTGCGGCCCAGTCGAGTAGCATTTCCAATTTTCCTTCTTCTTCTCCGAGGTTTCTGGAAGCGCATGTATTATCGGCATTTCCTTATAGAGACCACCCCTGTTCCGCTGGCGTATCTTTCTGGACTGTTGAGCTTTATCTCGGGTTTTTGTTGGACGGCTGTTTTGTTTATTCGATCAATTCAGATGTCGGTTACGACCCCGGAAGTTGTGGCGGCGACCCTTTTGTTCATGGGAGGCGGGATTGTTCTTCTGCTTGCAATAGTGTTGGATGTTCTTTTTGCCAGCCGAATGATTGTTAGTGGAGGTGAACAGATTTGAAGTGGTGGGCGACTATTCAGAGATCAGTTGATGACTCTGGCTTCAACCGCTAAATCAACCACACCTGCACTTTTTGAGGATCCGGTAAGAGTAAATCGGCTTGCTTGGTTACTTTGGGTATAAAGAGTTTTCCCGTCTGAGGAATGAGCGCCGAGGTCCACTTCGTACATTCCATTTAGCAGAGGAAAACTGTTAAATGTAAAACTTAAGACGGTTCTTGACGAAATATTTGAAAGGTCAGTAGTCAACAAATGAGTATTTGAAGAGTTGATTATGTTTCCGCCGATTTCCCGAATTGCATAGGCGACTACTAGGTCATTGACTTGTTCATTCATAATTATTTCAACATTCATGGTAACAACATCAAGTGGTCGGATGGTAGTTATTTGGCGACCATCTACTAAAAAATTTATATTTCCAAAACTGATGGCACCGTTGGGGGAGGTTATTTCCATCGAAGTAATTGCTTCATCGGTGTGGAGATACTGACGATAGGTAATCGCTGCTTCGCTAGGGTCACCCTGAGCAATCACCCGGCCATGATCAAGGACGATGATTTTGTCGCAGATAGATGCGGCAAGGTCAACATCATGTGTGACGAATAGCATGGTGACTCCTTCATCATGAAAGCGGCGAATTTGGTCTAAACATTTGAGTTGGAAAGCTTCGTCTCCGACTGCTAAAACTTCATCAATTAATAGAATCTCAGGTTCCACATGTACGGAAAGGGCAAATCCCAACCGGGCGAACATTCCAGTGGAGTAGTGTTTCATTTGGTTATCAATGAAGTCGCCTAGTTCTGCAAACTCAACTATGCGGTCTAGGCGACTGGTTATTTCGTGTTTTTTCAGTCCTAGTATTGATCCGGCAAGATAGAGATTTTCTCTGCCGGTAAGTTCAGGATGAAACCCTGCTCCGAGCTCCAATAGGGCAGCCATTCTCCCTTGGACTTGGATGGTTCCGGTTGATTGCCTGAGAGTTCCCGCAATACATTTTAGCAAAGTAGATTTCCCCGATCCGTTATGGCCGAGAAGACCGGTCATGGACCCTGGGGGCACGTTGAAAGAAACTTGGTGCACAGCATCAAACTCATGATATGGAATCTTGCCAAAGTGAAGAGCTCGTTCTTTGAGCGTTCGAAATTGTTCTTGGTAGATGCGAAAAGTTTTGGTTACGTCCTGAACAGAGATACCGCCAAGGTCTGCCATGATTCCGCCTATATCTTTTCTGCTAATTGACCATCAAGTCGTCGAAATAAACGTAAAGAACCAATAAAGAGCAAGGTAGAGACGGTCAAGACGATGGAAATGTTACGGAAGTAGAGCCAAAGAGAGATATCAGGGATATAGCCCGGTGGTGGGTTATGCAGGGCCCGTTGGAAGGTAAGGACTATAGAAGTAACAGGGTTAAGCATGGCTAGCCAACTGGAGGTTCCCAGTCGTTCAGCGACAAGGTTGTAGTTGTAAACAATTGGAGTGAACCAGAACCAAGCGAGCAAAGTCACTTCTAGAAGGTGCTGTACATCTCGATAATAAACATTGAGGACAGATAGAGAAAGAGCGCCTGCTGCAGCAAGCACTACAATTGCCAGTAGAGCCAGGGGAAGCAGAAGTAGTGCTTGCCAATCTGGGGCGTGGCGAAAGACCAAAAGAGCGACTGTGAGCACCGATGCTTGAAGGAAAAAATGGACGAGAGCCGCTCCTACACTAGCCAGAGGAAGAACTTCACGGGGAAACCAAATTTTTTGAACGATGGAAGCGTTACCGATGATCGAACCAGCTCCGTTGCCGAGGCTGGTTGAAAGAAAGTTCCAGATCAGAAGCCCAGAAAGAAGAAATATGGCAAACATCGGAATCTGAGTACGAAGAACTTCCTGGAAAACTAAGGTAAATACCACAAGGTAGAGTAAGGGGTTGAGGAGCGACCAGAAGAATCCAAGGATGCTGTTTTTGTAACGAAGGCGTAGTTCGGTCCGAGTTAGATTGAAAAGCAATCCCCGGTAAGCGATTATTTGACGGATGCTTCCATTGGATTGGGAGCGATGGTCCGCCTGAAGCGCTTGCTGTTTCCCGCTCATAACATTTTGCTCCTCAAAGAAATTTATCAGGACGACTTCTCATGCAGAGCCGTGGACAGTCATGTTACAGTTTAGCGGAAGCAGGGTTCCTTTCGTAAGATGTTAGACGGATGTATGATTGCCGTGGAGAAACAATAAAAATATTTTGGATATTTTCTTACTATGCCTATTACCGTTCATCACCTGACCCCAACGTTTCGACCTCATGATGCGCTTGGGGTGCATACAAAGAATCTTCATGGGCTTGTTACAAATGTTGGAAATCGTTCTCTAATTTGGTCTGGGGAACGGAGGAGTCCCGCCCCTGCAAAGCATTGGAGAAGATTTAAAACAGAAAGATCAGGTAGAGACCTTCTTATCTATCAGGCGGCTACCGGGTCAGAAATGGTTGAAGAGATTCTCCTCCGCCAGGAGACACTGATTGTCAATTATCACAATATAACACCGGCCCATTATTTTGATCAACTGGCGCCAAATCTGGCTTTCGAACTTCGACAGGGCAGAGAACAGTTGAGTAGAATGGCAAAACGTGCCCGAATGGCGATTGCTGATTCTGAATTCAACGCATCCGAATTGCGTGCACTCGGGTTTGCGAATGTTCTGACGATCCCGGTTTTGGCGGATTTCGGAAAGAGAGTGGAGCGAAAACCGCGAACGGAGCCAGTATTGAGAGGATCTCAGTGGTTATTTGTGGGGCGATTAGTTCCGAACAAGGCTCAACACGATTTGATAGTGGCATTAGCTGCTTATCGAGAGTTATACGACTCTGAAGCAACTCTCACTTTGGTGGGCGGGGGTTTGCCCTCTTATCAAAAGAAGTTGCAAGATTTGCTCTCTGAATTGGGGATCTCTGAAGCAGTAAGAATGGTTGGGGTAGTGAGCGAGGAAGAGAAGAGAGATTATTTTCGGTCTGCGGATATATACCTCTCTCTATCAGACCATGAAGGTTATGGGGTGCCGTTAGTGGAAGCCATGCATCACGGGCTTCCAGTAGTTGCTTTTGATGTGGCGGCGGTAGGGGAAACAGTAGGCAAAAGTGGGTTACTTCTTCTAGAGAAAAAACCAACGAATGTGGCAGCGGTAATTTTTGAGGTGCTTAGCGATCCAAAGGTGTATCAATCAATCGTTGCTTCTGGGTTGGATCGGTCAAAAGAACTGTCGTATCATTACAGCGCTAAAGCTTTTATTGAGGCACTTTCGCCATTGCTGTACGACTAGTGAGACTAGCCCTACTCAACCACCGCAACGACGTCGCCGCCGCCTACTGAGTCGCCTACTGCGATACGTACTTCGGTGACGGTGCCGGCTTTTTCAGCGGCAATGCTGTTTTCCATTTTCATAGCTTCCAGTACGCAAATAGGGTCACCGGCTTCCACCGTGTCGCCCACCTCGACTAGCACTTTGACAATGGTGCCTTGCATGGGCACGGTCACCTGACCGCTACCGCTGCCTCCGCTGCCCCCAGAACGGCTTTGGCGACGTCGAGGAGCACCGGCCACTTGAGCGGCCGATGGGTCGGGAACCCACATACTGACCGCAAAACGTTTACCGTCAACTTCTACGGACATTTCTCGTTTAACCGTCGGTTGGTCTAGGTCGGCTGGGGCTTCACCCTTATCGGCTTTGACCTCAGAAAGGTCCAGCGTTTCTTCCACCCACTTGGTGGAATGCGTGCCGGCCTGAAAATCTTCATGAGACAAAATGGCGATATCGGCCGGAATAGTGGTAGCCACCCCGGTGATTTCTAACTCATTCAAAGCCCGCAAGGTGCGGCGGATAGCGATGTCTCGATTGGCACCCCACACCACTAGTTTTCCTACCAAGTTGTCGTAAAACTGGCTTACCTCGTCACCGGCTTCGTAGCCGGCATCAAAACGCACCCCAAAACCATCGGGAAGTTTCAAAGTGTTAATACGCCCAGGGGAAGGCAAAAATGCCCCGCCGGCCGGGTCTTCGGCATTAATGCGCACCTCAATGGCGTGGCCGCGAATTTCTACGTCCTCTTGAGTAAAACTCAGCGGCTGGCCAGCAGCCATCAAGAGTTGTTGCTCCACCAGGTCAAGGCCGGTCACCAACTCGGTCACCGGGTGCTCTACCTGAAGCCGGGTGTTCATCTCTAAATAATGAAACTCTCCGTCTTCGTACAAAAACTCCACTGTGCCGGCGTTGGTGTAACCACAACCCAAGGCCACCTTCACCGCTGCCTCACCCATGGCGACACGAACATCATCAGGCAGGCCGGGCGCCGGGGCTTCTTCAATAAGTTTCTGATGTCGACGCTGCGCCGAACAATCCCGATCACCCAAGTACACCGCATGGCCGTGTTGGTCGGCCAAAATCTGAATCTCAATATGGCGAGGAGCGGTTAGATAGCGCTCCATGTAAATCTCATCACGGCCAAAATAAGCCAACGATTCCCGTTGCGCAGACTCAATAGCTTCTTCAATCGATTCTTCGCTGGCCACCACCTTCATG
>DUCC01000018.1:92723-93051 GCA_012959995.1 Acidimicrobiia bacterium | reverse complement strand
TACGCCCAATAAATCCGGACAACGCTTGCTCCCTACGTGTTACCGCGGCTGCTGGCACGTAGTTGGCCGGAGCTTCTTCTGCAGGTACCGTCATTTTCTTCCCTGCTGAAAGAGGTTTACGACCCGAAAGCCTTCATCCCTCACGCGGCGTGGCTGCGTCAGACTTTCGTCCATTGCGCAAGATTCCCCACTGCTGCCTCCCGTAGGAGTCTGGGCCGTGTCTCAGTCCCAGTGTGGCTGATCGTCCTCTCAGACCAGCTACCCGTCGTTGCCTTGGTGAGCCGTTACCTCACCAACTAGCTGATAGGCCGCGAGACCCTCCCGAAGC
>DUCC01000018.1:62863-92655 GCA_012959995.1 Acidimicrobiia bacterium | reverse complement strand
CGGGTTATTCCAGTCTTCGGGGCAGGTTTCTCACGTGTTACTCACCCGTTCGCCACTCACTCATATGACCCGAAGGTCGAGTGCGTTCGACTTGCATGTGTTAGGCCCGCCGCCAGCGTTCGTCCTGAGCCAGGATCAAACTCTCCATCAAAATCTCAAATGGCTATCACCGAAGTGACAACCACCATCGAATCATGGTGTAACCGCCTTTCGGCGGTTTATTACACGAGTTTTTCAGTCAATGAAAACACCAATTCTCATTGACTAGGCTTCAGGACAAGAGCAGTTAACCGAAGTTAATTACTGCTGTCCGTCAGTGCTTGAATTGAATTTAGGGTCTGTCCAGCGACAACTCGCATCGTCGATGGACAGCCCGCACTGGCTATATTTCGTCCTCTGTTCCGTTTTCAAAGAGCACACGATGACCGAAAGTCATCAGGCACACAAAACTCAATGAGCTTTGGTGGTGCCGTGTTTGCCGGACCGATTCGATCCTCATGGGATCCGCCGGTGGGCAACGCACTACGCTCGGCTAACTAAGCCGATTGGCTTTCGTCATCCGTGCGCCCCGCAACGCTAGCGGTACCTCCCCCGACTTCAACGCGCGAAACACACATTTCTTTCAAATTTCTTAGATTTCTTTTCGTCAATCAACCAGCAACAAATGGCGCGATCGGCGACCCTTTTGCAACAGCACAAATCGGCCGCCTACCAAGTGGTCAGCAGACAACGCCAGAGCGTCTTTTTCTTGCCGTTGCCCGTTCACCGATACCCCGCCGCCGGCTACCGTGCGTCGGGCATCTCCTCGTGAACTACACAGTCCGCTTTGCACCAAAGCGTCAATAAGCGACTCTGCGCCAGCGAGATCTTTTTGCTGCACCGTGGTCTCGGGCACAATCCCCCGTAGCGCTTCGAGCACTTCAGCGGTCGGCGGTTCTTGGCCGAACAAGCCGCGAGCCGCTAAGGCGGCACGAGCGGTTTCTTCGGCACCGTGAACCAGCGTGCAGATCTCGTCAGCGAGGCGTCTTTGGGCCAGACGGTCTGCGGGCTGCTCTTCATGTTCGGTCATCAAAGCCGCTACTTCTTTAACCGGCACCAAGGTCAACTGCAACAAGAAGCGTTCGGCGTCTCCGTCGTCGACGTTAAGAAAGTACTGGTGCAATTCGTAAGGCAAGGTGCGTTTTGGGTCAAGCCAAACTGCTCCATCGGCGGTCTTGCCAAACTTGGCCCCATCAGAACGTGTCACCAACGGCACGGTCAATCCGTGGGCCGAAACTGCTGAGCGTCGGCGAATCAAATCGATGCCGGCGGTAATGTTGCCCCATTGGTCTGAGCCTCCTACTTGGAGTTCGCAGCCGTAACGCTGGTTGAGTTCGTAGAAGTCGTTGGCTTGCAACAACATGTAGCTGAATTCGGTGAAGGACAACCCTTGTTCGCCGTCCAGACGGCTCCGCACCGACTCTTTGGCCAGCATGGTGCCAACGGTGATGTGCTTACCTACTTCACGCAAAAAGTCCAGCACGCCCACGTCGGCGGTCCATTCAAGATTGTTGGCCATTACTGCGGCCTGGTCACCGGGAGTCAGGTTGTCTTCGAAACGTAAGAAGGCTTGCAACTGGCTCGCCACTGCAGCCACGTTGTGGGCCAAGGTGGGTTCGTCTAAAAGGTTGCGCTCTTCGGATCGGCCACTGGGGTCGCCCACCATGCCAGTTGCTCCACCGGCTAAAGCAATTGATCGATGGCCGGCGTCTTGAAAGCGGCGCAGCAAAAGCAACGGGACTAAGTGCCCGATATGCAAACTGTCCGAGGTCGGATCAAAACCGCAATACAAGGTAATGGGCCCTTGATTGAGTCTTTCCGCCAACGCCTCAGCGTCAGTTTGGTCGTGGATAAGTCCCCGCTGAGCGAGGTCGTTTAGAAAATCGTTGTTGCTCACCCTCCCATAATGACCGCTCGGAGACCCTTAGCCCAACCATTTAGCAAAGATCTCTTGGTTACCTTTGCTTGCTGCCGTCTTTTCGGGTGTTTTACAGGCCACAATAGAGGGGTGGCTAAACAGTTTTTTTCCGGGCGCCTTGGCGCGGTAACCGTAGTTTGCGCTTTGCTGGCCACCGCTTGTTATAGCTATGAGTCTCGGGAGTTCGAAATCACCATTCCTGAGCAATCGGAAACCTCTACTATTTTTGCCGCCGACGGCACTTTTCTTACCGCCATGGTGGCTCCCGAAAACCGTTCAGTTATTCGCGATATTGAGGTCATTCCTGAGATGGTCCGCAATGCGGTTATCGCTATTGAAGACGAACGCTTCTATGCCCACGACGGGGTTGACCTGCGGGGCATCATCCGTGCGGCGCGCACCAACCTTGAAGCAGGTGGCATTAGCCAAGGTGCTTCTACCATCACCCAGCAGTACGTCAAGTTGGCCATTATTGAAAACTCGGAACGCACGGCGAGCCGCAAGCTTGAAGAGATCTGGTTCTCTATGCGCCTCGAAGAGCAATACTCTAAAGATTTTATTTTGTTGCAGTACCTAAACACCGTTTACTTTGGTCATGGTGCTTACGGCATTGAGGCGGCTTCTCATACTTATTTCAACAAAGGGGTGGGTGACCTTACGGTAGCTGAGGCCGCCATGATCGCCGGCATTGTGCAGCGCCCCACCTACTACGACCCTTTGCGTAACTACAGCGCCAGTTTGCGCCGGAGCCACATGGTGTTAGGTCGCATGGTGGCCAACGAGTTCATCACCGAAGAGGAGTATCAAGAAGCGCTTGATGTGCCGCCGGTGCTAGAGGAATACTCCGCTCGGCTTGACACGGTCTATCCGGCTGGCCATTTCGTTGAAGAGGTTCGTCGCTGGTTCTTGGCTAATACCGATATCGCTGACACTCTCAGGCAGCGCGAGGCCTTGCTTTTTGAAGGCGGGTTGCGTATTGAAACGACCATTGATTTAGAACTCCAAGCGGCCGCCGAAGCTGCTGTAGAGGCGCACCTCCCTGATGGTTACGGTTTGCCTGATGCTTCGGTGGTGGTCATGGACCCTCAAACGGGGTTTGTGCTGGCCATGGTGGGTGGACGTGATTTCTTTGCCGAAGAAGATGATGCCAAAGTAAACCTTGCTATGGGTAACGGCCGCCAGGTGGGGTCTTCTATGAAGCCCATTGGTTTAGCGGCGGCCCTCGAAGCGGGTTGGGGCGCTACCTCGGTGTACCCGGCGCCCAACGAAATTGAATTTGATATTCCCGGCGGCGTAGGCGATGCCGCCCAGTGGCGGGTTTCCGGTGGCGCTACCGGGTACCGACTGCCTGACCCGGGGCCGGACGGTGAAATACCCGATCCAGAAATGGTCACTTTGGTGCAAGCCACTTGGGGTTCATACAACACGGTGTATGCCCAGTTAAGTATGGAAATGGGCCCACAGCGCTTGGTATCGATGGCAAAGCGCATGGGCATCCAAAGCCCAGTGGAAGAGGTTTACGCCAACATTTTGGGCACCTCTGACACCACCATGTTGGACATGGCTTCGGCGTATTCTACTTTTGCCAACCGGGGCGTTTCGCTTCCCCCGGCCTTTGTTACCCGTATTACTCGCTCCGATGGCACCACTTTGTGGGAGTGGGAACGTGAACAAACACGGGTTTTGAGCGCCTCCATCGCTGACCAAATTACTTGGATTCTCGAAGGGGTAATTGGCCATGGCACCGGCCATCGTGCTGATTTTGGCCGCCCGGCTGCCGGAAAGACCGGTACGACACAAAACTATGCTGATGCGGTGTTTGTTGGTTACACCCCACAAATCACTACCTCGGTTTGGGTGGGGTACCCCGAAGGTCAAATCCCTATGGTGCCTCCCCTTTTGGACCGCAAAGTCTTTGGCGGTACTTTCCCGGCGCTTATTTGGCATGACGTAATGGAGGTCGCTCATGCGGATCTTCCTCAAACAGATTTCACCGAACCGCCTCCCTCTCGTGCTCCCACCACTACCGAGGCGCCTGACGTGATTGTGCCCACCCCTCAGCTGGTTGGCTTAAGCCTGGAGGCCGCCACCCAATTGCTTAACGATTCAGGAACCGGTATCACCATTTTGGCTTCTTTCGAAATTGAGACCGGGGACGTTGAACCGGGCACCGTGTTGAGCCAGTCCCCCGTGGTGGGTTCCACTATGGCCGAGGGCGGGTCTATGGTACTCGAGATCGCGGTGCCGCTTCCTTTGGTAGCGGTACCAGATTTAGCGGGGATCGCTGAAGCAGCGGCACGTTCTTTAATAGAAAACGAGGGGCTGGTTTTCGTGGTGGTCGTTGCGGCCAATCCTTTTGAACCTGATGCTCCGGCCGGCATGGTGTGGGGTCAAGACCCTGCCATCGGGGTCGAAGTTGAGGTTGGTTCCTCGATCACTGTTCAAGTAACCCCAGAGCCAGAACCAGAACCAGAACCAGAACCAGAACCAGAACCAGAACCAGAACCAGAACCAGAAGAATGACTCAACCGTTAAACGAAGATGCTGCCAACCCTATTGTTCGTTTTGCCCTCTTGCTGCTCGTACTTTCTCTGGTTGTTTTCTGGTTTTGGGCCCTCCTCTTGGCCCCTTCCGGCAACCCTGATCGTCTAGAGGATCGCACTTGGGCAAGCAGCGCAGAAGCTCGTTGCGCGGCTTTTCGCGTTGAGTTGGCTGCGTTGCCGGCGGCTACTGAGGCCACCACCCCCGCCCAACGGGCGGATCAGATTGACGTGGTTTCTGTGCTACTAAGCGAAATGCTTAGCGACCTTGGCTCTTTGCCAGGCGGCACGGTTGAGGATCAAGAGATGGTTGCTTTATGGCTGAGCGACTGGCAAATACACCTTGATGACCGCTCCGGTTTTAGCGAACGGATGCGCAGCGAAGGCGATGTCGCTCCCCTGCTGACCACTACCGAAGAGGGCAGTTCTTATCTGAGCCGACAAAATGGGTTTGCCCGAGTCAACGACATGGATTCTTGTCTTGATGCTGGAGACTTTTAAAGTTCTTTAAAAAGCGTTAAGCCTCGTTGGGCCATACGCATGGTTCCGGGGTCTACACCCAGGTCACTCATTTCGGTTTGATTAACCCACCGCAAGGCTTGGGATTCGTGGTTTCCTTGAGGCACCGCACCGGGAGGCGCCAACACCAAAAAGCGCACATCATGGTGTTGATGTTGGTCTTCGCTCGGTGGGTTCACCGTGTGCACGTCAAGGTCAATAGCTGGCTCCACTACCCGCAGGCCTTCAATACCGGTTTCTTCGGTAGCTTCTCGTAAGGCCACCCGAGCTAGGTCGCCGTCACCGTCTGCGTGGCCGCCGGGCTGAAGCCAACGCTGCAATTTGGTATGAAAAAGCATAAGGATTTTTTGATTTTCTGGGTCAACCACCAGCGCTGACCCGGTGAAATGCCCCGGCCGACAGGTACGCACTAGGGCATCGGGGTGCGTTGACAAAAGCTGCAACATGGCCGTTTGTTCTGGGCCGGAGGGGCCGAGGCGCACCGTCTCCTTCGGGGCTACGCCGGTGCGGTGAGCGAGGTCGTCAACCGCCCAAATATTCACTGCGTCAAACGGGTTTGTTGCTCGGCGAGTTTTTGTGCAAACCGTTCGGCTTGTACCGCTACGGCGGCCGGCCCGGCACCACCGGGGGTGGTGCGGCGAGTAACTGCTACTCCCGGAGCCAAGAGTTCTGCAGCTTCGGCACCCAAGCAAGGGTCGGCGGTTACCAGGTCTTTGAGGCTCCCGTGGCCTGCTAAAGCATTTTGTACGTGGCCGCCAACCACGGCGTGGGCTTCTCGAAATGGCATACCTTGGGCCACTAAATATTCGGCTAAATCAACGGCGGCGGCGTACGGGCTGTCGGCTGATTCAGCCATTCGTTCGGTGTTGAAGGTCAAGGTAGCCAGCATGCCGTTGAGGGCCAACATGGTGAGCCGTACTGTGTCGCAAGCGTCAAAGAGCGGTTCTTTGTCTTCTTGGAGGTCTTTGTTGTAGGTCAGGGGCAGGCCTTTGAGGGTGGTTAATAAACCGGTGAGGTGCCCGATGAGCCGGCCTGCTTTACCTCGTGCCAGCTCGGCGATGTCGGGGTTTTTCTTTTGCGGCAGCATGGATGAACCGGTAGAGAAAGCGTCGTCTAAAGAGACGAATCCGAATTCGCTGGAGGCCCACAGAATCATTTCTTCGCCGATGCGTGAAAGGTGCACGCCCAGCAAGGAGAGGGCAAAGAGTGCTTCGGCCACGAAGTCGCGGTCAGATACTGCGTCAAGTGAGTTTTCGAATCGTGCGGCGAAGCCGAGTTCTTGGGCCACCATGTCGGGGTCGAGGGGCAGCGAAGACCCGGCGAGGGCTCCGGCTCCGAGGGGCGACACATCGGCGCTTTGACCGGCCGCTAAGAGCCGGTCTACGTCACGGGCCAGGGCCCATCCGTGCGCCAACAAATGGTGCGCCAACAGCACGGGTTGCGCTTGTTGTAGGTGGGTGTAGCCGGGCAGGTAGGCCGGGCCGGCGGTTTCGGCTTGTTGGGCCAGCACCGCTTGCAGGTCGGCTACTACCCCAGCCAGGTCGGTCATTTCTCGTTTGGCCCAAAGCCGTAGGTCGGTAGCTACCTGGTCGTTGCGGCTCCGTCCAGTGTGTAGGCGTGCCCCGGCTGCTCCGGCCAACTCGGTAACCCGACGTTCTACGGCGGTGTGAATGTCTTCGTCGTTGACGGCAAAAACGAAGGTTCCTTCAGCTATTTCAGTTTCGGTGGTGTCTAGGGCGGCCAATACCGCTGCGGTGTCGGTGTCGGTGAGCAGCCCCACATGGCCCAGCATGCGGACGTGGGCCCGTGAGCCAGCAATGTCTTGACTAAACATGCGCTGATCAAAAGGCAACGAGTCGTTGAGAGCCTGCAGTGCTTCTGCGGGGCCGCCGGCGAACCGGCCGTGCCAAAGGGTGCTCATGTGCTTTCCTCGCTTCGTGCGTTGCGCCGAGCAATGGTCCGCAACCGTAGGGCGTTGAGTTTGATGAACCCTTCGGCGTCGGCTTGGTTGTAGGCGCCGTCGTCTTCTTCGAAGGTGGCGATGGCTTCGTCGAACAAGGTGTCGTCAGATTCCCGGCCCACGATTTCTACGTTGCCTTTGTAAAGCCGTACCCGGACTCGTCCGTTTACGTTGGTTTGGCTGTGGTCAATGGCTACTTGCAGCATTTCTCGTTCGGGGCTGAACCAAAATCCGTTGTAAACAATTTCGGCGTAGCGAGGCATGAGCTCGTCTTTAAGGTGTGCCGTGCCGCCGTCCAGGGTGATGGATTCAATGGCCCGGTGGGCTTTGAGCATGATGGTGCCGCCGGGGGTTTCGTAAGCGCCCCGCGATTTCATTCCTACGTACCGGTTTTCTACGATGTCGGTGCGCCCTACCCCGTTGGCGCCGCCAATACGGTTGAGTTCGGTGAGCACGGTGGCCGGGCTCATAGCTTTGCCGTCAATAGCGACAATATCGCCTTTTTGGTAGGTGAGATCGAGGTAGGTGGCTTCGTTGGGGGCTTGTTCGGGGCTGACCGTCCAGCGCCACATTTCTGAGGCGGGCTCGTTCCATGGGTCTTCTAGGGGCCCGCCTTCGAAAGAAATATGCAACAAGTTGGCGTCCATGGAGTACGGCGACTTGGTGCCTCGTTTCATTTCTACGGGGATGCCGTGTTTTTCGGCGTAGTCCAGCAGGCTTTGCCGTGAGCCGAGGTCCCATTCTCTCCAGGGGGCAATGATGGCGATATCGGGGTTCAGGGCGTAAGCACCCAGTTCAAAACGTACTTGGTCGTTTCCTTTGCCGGTGGCTCCGTGGCTGACGGCGTCGGCGCCGGTTTCGGCGGCAATCTCCACCAGTCTTTTGGCAATCAGTGGCCGGGCTATTGAGGTGCCCAGCAAGTATTCGCCTTCGTAGAGAGCGTTGGCTCTGAACATGGGGAACACGTAGTCGGCGACGAATTCTTCTCGAAGGTCCTCGATGTAAATTTCTTTGACGCCCATGGCGACGGCTTTGGCCCGTGCTGGTTCAAGTTCTTCGCCTTGGCCGAGGTCTGCGGTAAAGGTCACTACCTCGCATTGGTAGGTCTCTTCGAGCCATTTCAAGATGATGGAGGTGTCGAGGCCCCCGGAGTAAGCCAGCACTACTTTGTTGATGTTTTCTTTGTTGTTCATAGTTTTTCTTTAGGTTGGTTGATTGGTTGGTTAGAGGCCAGCGAGCTGACGTAAGTGTTCGGCTACTGCTTGGCCGGTGGTGTCGGCTTGGGCCACAATTAGCAGGGTGTCGTCGCCGGCCACCGTGCCTGCTATTTCCGGCATGCTGGATCGGTCAAGGGCCGAAGCCACCACGTGGGCTGATCCGGGTGGGGTGCGCATGACCACCATGTTGCCAGAAGCCACTACTTCGACCACCCATTCTCCCATGACCCGACGTAAATGGTCTTCGGGGACCATCCGGTCGGCGGGGTGTTCGGGTATGGCGTACACGCTTTCGCCACCCGGGAGCCGTACTTTTACGGCCCCGAGTTCTTCGAGGTCACGTGACACGGTGGCTTGGGTGGCCGTAATGTTGCGTTCTTCGAGCATCTCCACGAGTCGGGTTTGGCTCCCTACTGCGGTGTCGGCCAGCAGTTGGGTGATTTGGTGTTGGCGTTGTGCTTTGCTCATGCGTTGGCCTCTCCTAAGAGCCAGGCCAGCAGGCCTCGGGCGGCGTGCATGCGGTTGGCGGCTTGGGGCCAGACTCGGCTGGCTGCGCTGTCGACCACCCCATCGCTCACTTCTTCTCCGCGGTGGGCAGGCAGACAGTGCAGAAAGACTGCTTGGGGGCCGGCGACTACCATGAGTTTTTCGTTTATTTGAAAGCCTTCGAAGTCTTTGAGTCGTTGTGCGGATTCGGCTTCTTGCCCCATGGAGGTCCATACGTCGGTGTAGACCGCGTCTACGCCTTCTACGGCTTGTTCGGCGTGGTCGTGTTCGCTAAAAGTGACCCCGGCCATGGCTAACCGGTCGCGGTCTGCTTCAGGCAACCGATAACCGGGAGGGCCCGAAAACCGGATTTCCATTCCTAACATGCCGGCGGCTAACGCCAGCGATCGAAAAACGTTGTTGCCGTCACCGATGTAGGCCACAGAACGGCCGGTGAGGTCACCGAATTCTTGTTGGAGGGTAAGTACGTCGGCTAGGGCTTGCAGAGGGTGGCTTTCGTCGCTCAACATGTTGACGATGGGCACCAAATTTTTGTTGGCCATGCGCTCCACTGTGGAGTGATCGAACACCCGTGCGCCGATTGCCGCATGAAAGCAGGCCAGGGTGCTGGTCACGTCTTCTACGGTTTCTCGTACATCCATGCCTACCTCGTCGGCTTGGATGTACATGGGGTGGCCGCCTAATTGCACGACGGCCATTTCCATGGAGTTTCTGGTACGGGTGGATGGTTTTTCGAATACCAGAGCCATGCCTTGGCCGGCTAATACCTGTGGCGGATTGGGGTCTTGCGCTAAGGCCAGAACCCGATGCAACTCTTCGAGGGTTAGGTCGTCGATTTCTAATAAGTGTTTCATGCCGCTATTTCTGGGTTGTTTAAGACGTCGGCGAGGAGAGCCACGCCTTGGGTTATTTCTTGGTCGGTGATGGTGATAGGCGGAGCCAACCGCAGAGCGGTGGGGGTAATGCCGTTGACGATGAGCCCTGCTTTGAGGCAGGCGGCAGCAATTTCTGGCCCGGTGCGTCCGGCCAGACCGTCGTGGTTTATTTCTACGCCTAGGAGGAGGCCCCAACCTCGCACGCTTTCTACACCGGGGAGGGCTAAAAGTTGTTTGGTGAGCGCCTGGCCTTTAGTGCGAGCCATTTCTGGAGCGTTTATTTCGGTCATGATGCGTAGCACTTCGCGAGCGGCTGCTGCAGCAAGGGGTTGCCCACCAAAGGTTGAACCGTGGTCGCCGGGTTTGAAAGCGTCTGCTACTTCTTGGGTGGCCCACACCGCCCCGATGGGCACGCCGTTGCCGAGGGCTTTGGCGGTGGTCACAATGTCGGGGGTTATGCCGGCGTGTTGAAAACCGAACCAGCGGCCGGTGCGACCTAAACCGGTTTGCACTTCGTCCATGATCAACAAGATGCCTTGTTCGTCGCAGAGTTTTCTTATGCCTTGTAAAAAGCTGTGGTGGGCGGGGTTTACACCGCCTTCGCCTTGCAGGGGTTCCAGCAAAATGGCTCCCACGGTGGGGTCAATGGCGGCGGTGAAGGCTTCGAGGTCGTTCCATGCAGCGTGACGAAACCCTTCGGGGAGGGGTTGGAAGGGTTCGTGTTTTTCTGGTTGGCCGGTGGCTGCCAAAGTGGCCATGGTGCGTCCGTGAAAAGACCGAAAGGCCGCTAATACAACGTGGCGGCCTCGGCCTTGAAATTTGCGCGCCAGTTTCATGGCGGCTTCGTTGGCTTCGGCCCCGGAGTTTTGGAAGAGGATTTTTCCGGGAGTGGTCAGGTCGGTGTCGGTACGGATTAACTGGTCGAGCCGGATTGCTACTTCGAGGTGGGGTTCGGTTTCAAACAGGTTGGAGACATGAACCAGGGTTTGCGCTTGTTGGGCTAAGGCGACGGCTACCCGTGGGTGGCTGTGGCCCAAGCTGGTTACGGCGAGACCGCAAAGAAAATCTAAGTACCGTTTTCCTTGGTCGTCAAAGACCATGGTGCCTTGACCCCGTACCAGTTTTACTGGTGGGGTGCCGTAGTTGTTCATGAGCGGTCGGGTGGCGTTCATTAGTTTTTCGCGGCGTCGGGGCCGCCCCCTACTGGGAACACCATGGTTCCGATACCGGAGTCGGTGAAGAGTTCTAAGAGCAGCACGTGGGGCAGTCGTCCGTCCACCATGTGGGCGGATCCCACCCCGGCGTTTACGGCGTTGAGGCAGGCTTCGGCTTTGGGGATCATTCCGCCGCTTATGGCCCCGTCGTCCATGAGGCTTTGTAGGGCGTCTACGTCGAGCCGTGAAATGTGACTCGCTGGGTCGTCGACGTCGGCCCGTAAGCCTTCGATGTCGGTCAGGTAGAGAATCCGCTCCGCTCCGAGGGCCCCGGCCAGGGCGGCCGCTACGGTGTCGGCGTTTATGTTGTAGGCCTGCCCGTTTTTGTCGGCTCCGATGCTGGAAATAACGGGGATGAGCCCTTCGCTGAGGAGCCCGTTGACAATGGCGGGGTTTACTTGGGCGACGTCGCCCACGAACCCGAGGTCTTGGTTGCGGGCCGTGGCGGTTATCAGCCCGGCGTCTTCTCCGGAGAGCCCGACAGCTAGCGGCCCGTGCACGTTGATGCTGGACACGATGTCTCGGTTTACTTTGCCGACCAGGACCATGCGGGCCACGTCAAGGGTGTCGGCGTCGGTTACCCGAAGGCCTTTCACAAACTGGGGCTCCATGCCCAACCGGTTGAGCATGTCGGTTATTTGTGGGGCCCCGCCGTGGACGACCACGGGCCGGATACCTACCGATTGCATAAGCACGATGTCTTTGGCGAACTGTTGAGCCAGTTCTTGGTTGACCATGGCGTTGCCGCCGAACTTAACCACGATGGTGGCGCCGGCGAATCGTTGAATATAGGGCAGGGTTTCGATAAGCACCGAGGCCCGCCGTTCGGGTGAAAAGTCTTCTGGGGTGGTCATGTCGCTCCTAGGAGGTCCGCATGTTTTCGTCAATGTAGGCGTGGCTGAGGTCGGTGGTGACAATGCGTGCGGTGCCGTTTCCTTGGCCGAGGTCTACTTCGAGGTTGAGACGCCGGCCGGCCATGTGGGCGGTCAGGGCGGTTTCGTCTACTGGCTGAGCTTGCCCGTCGGCGTACACCACTTGGCCGCCGTAAGAGATGGTGATGGTTTCTGAGTCGAAGGCGATACCGGCGGCCCCCATTTCGGCGGCGATTCTTCCCCAGTAGGGGTCTTGCCCATACCAAGAGCATTTTACTAATTGGCAGTTGGCGGTGTCACGGGCTCCTTTGGCGGCTTCGGTGTCGTTGGCGGCGCCGGTCACGGTCAGAAATACTGTTTTGGTGGAGCCTTCGGCGTCGTCGGCCATTTGGGTGGCCAGCGAGGCGCAGGCTTCGGTGAGGGCGTCCCCGAATTCTTGGGGGTCGGTGGGGCCGGCGGTGCCGGAGGCCAGCAATAACACGGTGTCGTTGGTGGATTCCGCTCCGTCTACGGTGAGGCAATTAAATGAGGTGCCCACGGCTTGTTGGAGCAGTTTCGTGCCGGTGGCGGCATCTATTTGGGCATCGGTGGTGAGTACCGCCAGCATGGTGGCCATGTTGGGTTCGAGCATGGCGGCCCCTTTGGCGATGCCGCCGATGGTGAATCCTTGGCCGTTGATGGTGACCGTTTTGGGCACGGTGTCGGTGGTCATGATGGCTTCAGCGGCTGCTGGGCCGCCGTCGGTGGTGAGGTTGGCGGCTGCTTGGGGTATGCCGGTGCTTATTTTGTCCATGGGCAGGGTGAAGCCAATCCACCCGGTGGAACAAACCAGTACCTCTTGGGGTTGGCAACCCAGTTCTTGGGCGGTGAGGGCGGCCATGGTGCGGGCATCGTTGAGGCCTTGTTGGCCGGTGGCGGCGTTGGCGTTTCCGCTGTTGAGGATTACCGCGGCGGCCTGACCGCCGGTAGCAGCAAGGGATTCCTTGCAGAGCAGCACGGGGGCGGCGGTCATTTTGTTAGAGGTAAATACTCCCATGGCGGTTACTGGGGTGTGGTCGGCGTGGGCTACTAAAGCTAGGTCGGTGGCTCCAGAGGTTTTTATGCCGCAGGTGGCGTGGCCGGCGGTGAAACCGGGGACGGCGGTGACGCTCATGGGGTGAGTCCGATGCTGGTGAGTCCGAGGGTTTCTTCGAAACCCAGAGCTAGGTTGGCGCATTGCAAGGCGGCGCCTGAAGCGCCTTTGCCGAGGTTATCTATGGCGCAAATACTGACCAGTAGTCCGGTGCGGGGGTCGACCCGAGCGGTGAGGTGGGCGGCGTTGGAGCCCAGAGTGTTTTTGGTGGAGGGCGACCGTTCGCTAACCACCATGAAGGGTTCGTTGGCGTAATGGTTGGTTAAAACGGCCAGGGCGGTTGCGGTATCCAGGTCTTTGGTGGGCCGGGCGTAGCAGGTGGCCAGAATACCTCGGTTCATGGGGGCAAGGTGCGGGGTGAAGAGCACGCTTACTTCTTGGTCGGTGCCGGTGGCCAGGACTTGTTCCATCTCTGGGGTGTGCCGGTGGCCTTCAAGTGCGTAGGCGGTGAAGTCTTCGTCCACGGCGCAGAAGGTGGTGTTGTCTTTGGCGGCTCGGCCAGCGCCGGACACTCCGGTGGCTGCATCAACAATTATTCCGGTGGTTTCGATGAGCCCTGCTTTGACGAAAGGGGCTAGGGCCAAACTGGCGGAGGTGGGGAAACACCCGGGGACGGCGATGAGGTCGGCGCCATGAAGAGATTCTCTGAAGAGTTCTGGTAGTCCGTAGACCGCTTGGTCCAGTAGTTCGGAGTTGGCGTGGGCTTCGCCGTACCACAGGGGGTAAAGGGCAGGGTCGGTGAGTCGGTAGTCGGCGCCGAGGTCTATGAGGGGGACTTTTAGTGAACGAAGTTGTGGCACTAGGGCCTGGCTGGCCCCGTGGGGTAGGCCGAGAAACACCACGTCGCAGTCGGCGAAGAGTGCGAGGTCGGTGGGTGCGTAGGTCATGGCGCCGTAGTGGGCGGCCAGGCTGGGGTACAGGTCGGCTACCGAGGTGCCGGCCATGGAGTCGGCGGCCGCCACGGTGACCGTGAGATCGGGGTGGCCGGCACAGAGCCGCATAAGTTCTGCTCCGGTAAATCCCGAAGCTCCGATTATCCCTACGTTCTTCATGGACGAATTATACATTTGAATGCATGACAATGCAACAATTCATGCACGAAGTTGAAAACTTATGCGACTAAGAGCGCAAAACAGCAGGCAGGGCGCCTTGAACCGCGTCGATGCAGCGTTGGCGCGTTTCGGCAATTTCACCATCAGTCAACGTGCGGTCATCGGCCTGAAAACGCAAGGTGTAAGCCAAACTGCGCTTCCCCTCCCCCATGGCCTCGCTGCGAAACACATCAAACAACGCCAAATCCACCAGCAAACTTCCGGCAGCCTCACGCAAGGCAGCGGCCACTGCGGCGGCCGGCACCGACTCATCAACCTCGAAAGCCAAATCCACGTCAGAGGTCGGGTATCGACTAAACGCAGCAAACATCTTCACCCCATGAGGCAAAGCCAGCAACACGTCAAGATTCACTTCAAGCCACCCCACCCGTTGCGGCACTTCGTAAGCCGCCAAAACCGTTGGGTCGATCTCCCCCACAAAACCTACGGGAGTGCCAGAAACTTCAATACGGGCCGTTCGCGTGGCGTGCAAACCCGCCGTTTGGTCCGCAACCAACTCGTATTGGCCCAGCGCCAAAGCATCGGCCAACGCCGACCACACGGCTACCGCTTCACCGGCATCTGCCCCCGCTAAAGCCACACCCAAGTGTTCGTTCTCGTCGGGCAAAGGCTGCGACTGGGCCGGCTGATCGTAAACATGGCCCACCTCGAAAATTTGCAAACCGGTCAAGCGGTGCGAAGCATTGTAAGCCAGCGTTTTTAACAAACCGGGCCGCAAAGAAGCTCGCATCACCGATTCTTCGGCCACCAACGGGTTAGCCACCGTTACCCCGGCTGCCGACAAACCGGCTGCTTCTAAATCTCCTGGCGCCAAAAAAGGCACCGGCATGGCTTCATCTATGCCTAGCCCCAACATGGTGTTGCGCACCGAACGGCGATCTTTTTGCCGGCTGGTCAACCCGCCGGTCAACGTAGACAGCGGCACTGTTTTGACAATGTTGGCGTAGCCATACAAACGGGCCACTTCTTCGGCGATATCAGTTTCGGTGGTGGTGTCGGGGCGAAAACTCGGAACAATTACCTGGAGATCGTCTCCATCGGCGGTATTGGCAAACTCCAACGAGGTAAGCAAAGCGCTCATTGCCTCTTGCGAAATTTCGGTACCCAACAATGCATTTACCCGAGCCACCCGCACGGTTACCGGGTCGACCGCCGGCAGGTTGCCGCGTTCATCTATAAGACCGGGGGCCATAGTCACCCCACTGGGGGCCAACAACTCAACGAAGCGTTGCATAGCCAGTTCTGCTACTTCTGGGTCGGCGCCTCGTTCAAAACGTGCCGAAGCCTCGCTTCGCAGACCCAAACGCCGGGCGGTGGCTGAAATAGAAATAGGGTCCCACCAGGCCATTTCTAAAGCCACGGTGGTCGTTGTTTCATCAATCTCGGTCGAAGCGCCACCCATCACTCCGGCAATGCCGATGACCACGTTTTGGGCATCAGTAACCACGCCGTCGCTTGATTCAAGCGTGCGTTCTACCCCATCGAGAGTAGTTATTGCTTCGCCGTCAACGGCCCGGCGCACGGTAAAGCCGGCCCCATCAAGGCGGGCCAAATCGTAGGTATGGCTGGGCTGACCTAACTCCAACATGACGTAGTTTGAGGCATCAACCACATTGTTGATGGGTCGCATACCTAAGGCCGTTAAGCGGTTAGCCAACCAGCGAGGTGACGGTTCTACGGTGATGCCATCGAGCACTCGTAGCGCAAAGCGGCCACACAGGTCGTGGTCAATAATTTCTACCGAAACCCGACCCAGGGCGAGGTCGCCAGATTCTTGCACCGTGGGCCGACAAAGCGAAAAGGGCACTTGCTGCACTGCGGCGAGGTCACGTGCTACCCCGGCCACCGACATGGCGTCTGGACGATTGGGGTTAACCTCCAGGTCGTAAAGCACATCAGAGACAATCTCTAACGCTTCACTCAACGGGGTGCCGGGTTCCAGCGCTGCATCAAGCAACATGATCCCTTCGCTATCGTCGCCCAAACCTATTTCTTCAGAGGCGCAAAGCATGCCGTTGGACCACTCCCCCCGCATTTTGCGGCGAGCGATTTCCATCCCATTAGGCATCACCGTACCCAGGGTGGCTAACGGCACCAAGTCACCCACGCTCATGTTGAACGCTCCACAACAAATTTGCAAGGCCTGACCGTCGCCGGCATCCACATCTACCAGTTGAATCCGGTCAGCATCGGGGTGAGGACGCAAGTCTAAAACACGGGCCACTACCAGACCGTCGAACCCTTCGCCTACTGCGGTCATTTCTTCTACCGCTAAACCCAAGGCACTCAGTTGGTCGGCGATGTCTTCGGGGGCGCCTTCCAATGGAGCGAACTCGCGTAGCCACGACAACAGCACCTTCATGACAGATCTCCAAGAAGTTTTAGCATCAGAACTGGCTCAAGAATCGGTGGTCATTACGAAACAATTCACGCAGGTCGTCAATACCGTGACGCATCAAAGCCAAGCGATCCAAGCCAAAGCCAAAAGCAAACCCTGACCATTCTTCGGGGTCTAACCCGGCGGCCGTCAACACGTTGGGGTGCACCATGCCGCAACCCCCGAGTTCTAACCAGGAGCCATCGGGGCGGCGAATATCAAACTCGGCCGAAGGCTCGGTGAAAGGAAAATACGAGGGCCGCAAACGTGAAGTAAACCCTTCACCAAAGTACGCCGTGGTGAAGGCCTCCAAGGTGCCGGCGAGGTCGCCAAAAGTAATGCCTCGGTCAATTACTAGAGCTTCAATTTGGTGGAATACCGGCATGTGGGTGGCGTCGGCAGTATCTGAACGAAATACTCGGCCGGGCATTATTGAATAAATCGGCGGTTCTTGATCTTCCATGACCCGCACCTGTACCGGCGAGGTGTGGGTGCGCAACAGTGTGCTTTGCGGGTCGCCGTAGTTGACGTACAGCGTGTCGTACATATCTCGAGCCGGGTGGTCGGGAGGAAAGTTCAAGGCACCAAAGTTGTGCCACTCATCTTCGATTTCTGGGCCTTCGGACACCATGTAGCCCATGCCCACAAAAAGGTCTTCGAGGCGTTCCCATGTTTGGGTAATAACGTGCCGGTGCCCCAAACGGCGTCCACGGTCCAACTCGGTGAGATCCAGTCGTTCGTTTTCCAACTGGGTGGCCCGCTCCCCAACTTCAAGGTGGCGGCGGCGTTCTTCAAGCAAACCGGTCAACTCATCACGAACCTCATTTAGCCTTAAACCCAATGCTCTTCGCTGGTCGGGCTCTAGGCCGCCCAGCGTTCGTTTGGCCGCCGTGATGGCAGATTTCTTTCCCAGCAAGGCCCCGTCGAGGTCTTTTAAGGCCGCCAAATCTTTAGCCGCCGTAATATCGGTGGCCGCTTGGGCGAGGTGGGCGTCAAGATCAAGTTCAGTCATAGTTCCGAAAAGATTCTAGGCCACGGTTGACCGCTAGTGGCGACCATTTTGGTTATCGGCGTGACAAGGCGTAAAGAGCGACCGAACCCGCCACTGCGACGTTCAGCGATTCGGCTTGACCCGAGGTGGGGATTTGCAGTTGGCCGCCGCAAGCCGCTTGCACTTCAGCGGCCAAACCACGCGGTTCGTTGCCCACAACAACCGCTACCGGCTGGTCGGTCGGCACCTCTTCAGGGGCGATTCCTTCTTCGGGTACCGCTGCCCAACAGGCGTAGCCGTTTTCCGTTAGCGCCTGCACCGTTTCGAGAGGGTCCGGCAAGCAAACTATGGGAAGACGAAACGAAGACCCGGCACTCGCTCGCACCACTTTGGGGTTAAAAGGGTCAACTCCTCCAGCAAAAACCACGCCCGCGGCGCCAAAAGACTCCGCCGAACGAATAAGTGTTCCGGCGTTGCCGGGGTCGGCCACCTCAGCCAGCACCAGCAAAAGCCCGCCGGTAGCTGTCAGGTCGGCCAGAGAAACCAGGTGTTCATCCAACACAGCCAAGGCGGGTTGAGGGGTGCGGGTACTGGAGAGCGAAGAAAAAATTTGTTCGCTTACCTCAAACCACGAAATACCTTTTTGGTCGAGTTCATCAACGAATTGGTCGTCGGTTGCCGATTCGGGAACCAACACCACCTCTACACTGCGGCCTGCTTCAAGTGCTTCTCGGACCAACTTTGGCCCTTCGACAATGTAAACCTCCTCGTCCCGGCGGGCCGAGCGCTGGCGAACCAGACGTCGGACCCGCTGAACGAGCGTGCTTTTATCGCCGGCCCGGTTGATCACCGAGCAGCGTTAATGGCGTCGATCAACTCGGCCTTACGAAGACCAGTAACCGACAAGTTCAACTCAGCAGCTACCTTTTTGAGCTCAACTACGGTTTTAGACGACAAGTCATCGTCACCTGCTGCTTCTTCGACAACCGAAGCCTCGGGTGCAGTTTCAGCCACCGGGGCAACTTCCGCAACAGGGGCAACTTCAGAAGAAGCCTCGGATGCAGGCGCTGCGGCAGCCAAAGCCACCAATGAGGCGAAGGCTGCTTGGTCGGTGACCGCAAGGTCGGCCAACATTTTACGGTCTACGGAAATACCCGCATTTTTAAGACCGTTGATGAAACGGCTGTAGGTGGTGTCGTGTTGACGGCAGGCTGCGTTGATGCGTTGAATCCACAAACGACGAAACTGGCCTTTGCGGGCCCGGCGGTCACGGAAGGCATAGTTGCCAGAGTGCATGACCTGTTCGTTTGCGGCGCGGAACGAACGGCTCTTATTGCCGTAGTAGCCTTTCGCCTCTTTAAGTATTGCGCGATGTTTTTTCTTACTATGTACTGCTCGTTTGACCCTGGCCATCAGGGGCTCCTTTGTTTGCGGGGTTGATTAAGAATTAAGTGGCAAATATTGCCGGTTTGGTGATCGGTTACGATCAGTTGTTTAGACGGCTCCGCACTGAACGGTCATCTGCTTTTGAAACGTCGCTTTCGCCAGAAAGGCGACGCTTGCGACGGGCGGATTTCTTTTCTAAAAGGTGGCTACGGTTTTTACTGCGTTTCCGTAAACGGCCTTTGCTCGTCACCTTGACTCGTTTTGCGAGCCCTCGGTGGGTTTTCATTTTCGGCATGTCATTCTCCTCTGCGTGGTTACGCAGTTTCTTCGGTTGTGGTTTCTTCGGCTGTCGTTTCTTCTGTTTCGACTGCCTCTTCGGTTGTCGTTTCTTCTGTTTCGACAGCCTCGTCGGTTTCGATTGCTGTTTCTTCTGCTGCTACTTCTGCGGCTCGTTCGGTTTCTATCGCTACCGCTTCTTCACGTTGGCGACGGGTTCCTTGTCCGGGAACCAGCACCATCACCATGTTGCGGCCATCTAATTTTGGGTAAATTTCTATGCGTCCAACATGTGCTACGGCATCAGCCACATCGTCCAAGATGCGTCGTCCCAGCTCAGGGTGCTGCTGTTCGCGGCCCCGGAACATGATGGTGACCTTTACTTTGCTTCCTTCGCCGAGAAATTTTTCAACTTTGCTGGTTTTGGTGTTGAAGTCGCCGACCCCAATTTTGGGCCGGTACTTCATCTCTTTGACCGAAACGGTGGTTGCTTTTTTACGAGCTTCCTTGGCTTTTTGGGATTGTTCGTATTTGAACTTTCCGTAGTCCATGATTCGGCAAACCGGTGGGCTTGCTTTATCGGCCACCTCAACGAGGTCAAGACCGCTGTCTTGAGCCATGTCGAGAGCTTGGGCCAATGAACGGATTCCTATTTGTTCACCGTTTTGGCCGACCAAACGCACCTCTCGGGAGCGGATGCGGTCATTTATTCGAGGTTCTTGTGGTGTTGCTATTGCTCATCACTCCTGTGTGTCACGCAGGTGTTTCTCCTGGTGTGGTTGGGTAAGACGCCCGCTTGTTCGGTAACGAAAAAGGCGGGCGTCAAAAAGCCGACGCCCGCACCGAACCACCAAAGGTAGTTGGTTTAAGAAACGACCGAGACGCACCTTGGGTGGCTCGGTGGGGTTACCCCCGCTTTTCAATTCTGTTGTATTAATAAGAGTATCAGCACATACCGTTGAGCAGACAAACCACTTCCTTTTAACGAAAAGAGCATCATGAGCACCCTGTGGACCCCAGACGGTGAACACCAAGTAGAGCCAGAAACTTCCCCGACCACTCAAGACACGGAGCTTTCGCCCGAGGATCAAGAACGAGCGCAAGCCATGGCTGAGGATATGGCTGCGGCTCGCCAACAGATCGCTCAAGTGCCGGCCTCCATGGTCGTCAACAACCACCTCATGGGGTTTTTCGAGTTGGCGGCCATCCATCTTTCTAACCAACCGCCCAACTTGCCGGAAGCCGCTTTAGCCATTGATGCTTTGGGGGCAGTGGTAGACAAGCTTGCGGGCCGCCTAGGCGAAGACGAAGAAACCCTGCGAGACAGCTTGCAACAGATTCGTTTGGCCTATGTGGGCCTTGAACGACAAAGCCAAGAAGAGGCCGCAGCCCCAGCAGACGGTGAAGAAAACCCTGACGCTTAGTGCACTATTTTAGAAAGAGGAATTTCTAAAATATCGGTGGCTCCCCCGTCACGGAGTTCAGGGATCAGCACATTAATCACGTTTTTTGCTACCACGGTTTCTACGGCGAACCCCGAGCCTTGATACAACTCGTTTACCGTGGGCGCCTTCATCGACGGGATGATTTCCATAATCCGCTTGAGGTCCTCAGTCGACACGTTCATCTTTACCAACACTTTGCCGCGTGCTTCGAGCGTGCCTTGCAATAGTCGGTGAATTTGTTCCATGGCGTGACGTTTTTCTGGGTCGGCCGCTGCTTCGGGGTTGGCCACTAACTCAGTGAAACTGGTCAACATGGTTTCGATTATTTTTAAACCGGCGGCCCGCAGCGCCCGGCCGGTTTCGGTGAGGTCAACCACTACATCGACAATGTCGGGGGCTTTGGCTTCGGTTGCTCCGTAAGAAAGGCGAATGTCTGCTTCGATTCCTTTTTCGGCAAAGAATCGGCGAGTGAGTTCGGGGTACTCGCTCGATACCCGTACGCCGGATGGCAGGTCTGCTACTGATTCCCAAGGAGAGTCTTCGGGGACCGCTACCACGATGCGTACCGGGCGGGCGGTGGCTTTGGAATAATGCAGTTGGCCTAATGAAACCACGTCGCTGTTGGTTTCTTCTATCCAGTCTCGGCCGGTGATCCCTAAGTCGAACATGCCTTCGGCGACATACCCGGCTATTTCTTGGGGGCGCAAGATGCGTACCTCATCGATGCGAGGGTCGTCAATGGTGGCTCGATAGTCCACCGAAGAGTTTCGATGCACCCCTAAGTCGGCGCCTTCAAAAAGCGCCAGGGTAGATTTTTCTAAAGATCCTTTGGGAAGCACAAGTTTCAGCACGTGAAAAATCTATCGTCTCGCAGCGGTTCTCCCGCTATGAATTATTTTTCGTCCAAAATGAGGTCGAGACGAAGGTCGTTTCCGAGGCGCTTTACCTCTACAAAACGTCCCCGTTGGATCTCTTCCATGGTGGGCGCACCGGGCCCGGCGAGAACTGGTCGACCATCTTCGCCGCCCAGCAATGCTGGGGCCAAATATATGCAGTAACGATCTACCAGGCCGTCTCGATGGAAGCGCCCCGCTAAGTCAGCACCGCCCTCTACCAGCAACTGCAACACCCCTTCTTGGCCGAGGCGTTCAAGGAGGTCTCTCGGGGCGCCGCTATAGGTTTCGACCGGTTGTGCTTGTGCGTCGGGCGCTACCTCGCCAAAGACGATGCGACGCAGGTTGGTGTTTCCGCCGTTTTCTGAACGCACCGTCAACTTGGGGTCGTCGGTGCGCACCGTGCCCGCTCCCACGCAAATAGCGTCGCTTTGGCTCCGGAGTTTTTGCACATCGGCTCGTGCTTCGGGGCCAGTGATCCAGGTGCTAGAGCCGTCGGGGGCGGCGATACGCCCATCTAAAGTAGCGGCCAGTTTGAGCACCACGTAAGGAAGGCCAGTGCGTCGATGGTGCAGGTACGCCGCAAGTTGTTGGTTTATTTCTTCGTTTAAGCAACCCACCACCACTTCAAGGCCAGCACCTCGGAGGTACTCGATGCCTCTTCCCACTACTTGAGGGTCGGGGTCTTGTACCCCCACCACTACTTTGGTAATACCGGCTTTGATAATGGCTTCGGTGCAGGGCCCGGTGCGTCCTTGATGATGACAGGGCTCCAAGGTGGTGTACAAGGTGGCGTCTTGAGCTTTTTCGCCTGCTTGGTTTAGCGCAGATATTTCTGCGTGAGCGGAACCGGGTGGAGCGGTTGCCCCGCTTCCCGCTACTTCACCGTTGGCCACCACCACTGCCCCGACCCAAGGGTTCGGTGAGGTGTGGCCGTGTACTTCGGCCGCCGCAGCGATGGCTAACGCCATGAACTCTTGGTCAGGCATTGGTGGCCGGGTGAGGGTCGGCGTTGTCTACTAGTAACCGCACGGCGTGGGGTACCACATCAATAACTGCTTCGAGGCACTCCACACAGCCTTTGACTGAGCCGGGGGTATTCAGTATGAGGCTGGTCCCGCAGGTACCGGCCGTTCCTCGGGAGAGCCGGCCCAGGGGGTTAACGAGACGCATGGTTTCGGCCAGCCCGGGGGCTTGCCGGTCTAAAACGGTGAGGGTGCCTTCTGGGGTGAGGTCGCGGGGGCCAAACCCGGTGCCGCCGGTGGTGACGATGAGGCCATGAAAATTTTCGGCTAAGGAGCGTAAAGCTTGGGCCACTGCTTCGGTTCCGTCGGCGGTCACGGTTTTTTCGACCACTATCCACCCGGCTGCCGTCATGCGTTTTTCAAGCGCTGGCCCAGAAACATTTTCACGCGTACCATGAATCACTCCGTCGGAGACGGTGAGTATCTTCACCTTGAGTGGTTCTTCCATATGGTGAGGGTACTGCCCGAACGGCTGGCACGACAGCCCGGCAGGTAAGGTCATCGCTATGAGCGTAAACGACCTGCACGGCTACGAAATAAACGAGTTCGCTCATGGCGGAACAACCCACACTGTTTTGCGTACCGGAACCGGGCCGGCGGTGATCATCATGGCGGAGATTCCGGGCATCACCCCTCGGGTGGCTGAGTTTGGCCGCCGGGTGGCTGCTCTTGGTTGTACCGCGGTTTTGCCTTCGCTGTTTGGCAAACCGGGCAAATCTCCGTCCCCGCTTTATATCACTTCGAGTTTGGTCAAGGCTTGTATTTCTCGTGAGTTCACTGCTTTTTTACGGAATCGCACTTCGCCAGTTACTACGTGGTTACGGGCTTTGGCGGCGCACGAACACGGTCGCTGTGGGGGCCCGGGGGTGGGCGCCGTGGGCATGTGCTTTACTGGCGGTTTTGCTTTGGGCATGATGGTCGACCAGCGCATGTTGGCCCCTGTGTTAACTCAGCCCAGTTTGCCGCTGCCTTTTGGCAAGGGAAGCAAACGGGCGCTGGGTATTTCAAAAAAGGATTTAGAAAAAGCCCGCCAACGCGTTGATGAAGGGGTTTGCGTGTTGGGGTTGCGCTTCTCTCATGATGCCATGGCTCCGGGTGAACGTTTTGCCCGTTTAAAAGAAGAGTTTGGTGAAGGGTTCATTGGCGTGGAGATTGATTCTTCACCGGGCAACGCTTACCGTATTTCCCCTCGAGCGCACTCGGTGTTGACCGAAGAGTTAGTTGATGAACCTGGTCATCCCACACGAGAGGCGTTAGATAAAGTTCTGGACCATTTGGCCAGTCGTTTGTTGGACAGTTAATCTGTTTTTTGGTAGCGGAAGAGCGCCATGCCTTCGCTGTCGGCGTCTTGAGGCAACATGATTCCGCCGGTCCCGTGGGGCCGCCATGGTTTGGGGAGAGGTTCTGCGCTTTGCGCACCGCTTGCTTGGCGAAACCGCTCATCAACGTCAATGGTTTCGGCGGTAGTAACCGTGCAAACGCTATAAACAAGTTGCCCACCAGGACGCACTAAAGGCCAGGCCGCGGTTAACAAAGCGACTTGCAGGTCAGCCAGGCGATCTATTTCTTCTTGGGTGACTCGCCATCGGGCGTCGGCGCGGCGGCGCAGTACTCCAAGCCCTGAACACGGTGCGTCTACTAATACTCGGTCGAAGGTGTTTTGCCGAAATGGGGGGTGCAGGCCATCGGCGGCCACCAACCCCAAAGGCAACTCGAGGCGCTGCGCATTGTCGGCCACCAGGTTGAGTCGTTTGGGTCGCACATCAGCGGCCACCACCCAAGGGCCTTCGGTGGCGATGCCGGTGGCTTTACCTCCCGGGGCTGCGCACAGGTCAAGGACTTTTGCTTGCTCGGTGAGTCCCTGGGCTACGCAGGCAGCCACCATTTGCGAGGAATGGTCTTGGTGGTATCCGTCTTGGCGAACCACCGCCAACGCTGGTTGGTTCATGGTGGCCAGCATGGCGTGGGCCGAAGCCAAGCCGAGGTCTTGTTCAAGCCGGTCAACTAACCAGTCGGGGTAACTCAGTTCTATGGCCGATGACGGCCACTCGGTTACCGGGTTGTCGCTGACCCGACGCAACACGGCGTTGCATAAGCCGCGTACTCTGCGGGGGGCTACCGTCACTGTTTCTGAAACGGCGGCGTGGGCCGGTACCCCGCCAAAGGCCACCTGCCAAACACCGAGGCGCAAAACGGTGCGCACTGAGGGCTCTATTTCGTCGTGTAAAAAACGGTTCATTAGATGGTCGCAGGCTCGTTGCATGCGGGTGGTGCCGTAAACCATATCGGTGACGAACGCTCGGTCTCGTTTATCGAAACCGGAGCGGTCTAAGGCTGCGCTGAGAGCCAGGTTGGCGAAGGCTCCGTCGTTTTCTATGCGGTTTAAGACTTCTACGGCGAGGTGGCGGGGGGTGATTTTTTGGTTCATTAAATAAGTCGGTCTTGGTCGGTGAGGCGTGCCCCGGTTTGCCAGGTGTCCCAGGGTTGGCGTGCTTTGTTTTCGGCTTGCACTTCAATGAGACGAAGCGTGCCTTGGCCGGTTGCGACGTGGTCGTGGTGGAGGGTGCCCGGGTCGCTCGCGGTGTTTTGTCCGGTTTCGGCCACCCAGATTTTGAATCGTTGGCCACGGAAGGTGGTCCACGCTCCCCCAAGGCGTACTTGCCGTAGGAGTTCTTCGGCGGGGTGGTTCCAATTGAGGTGTCGATCTTCGGTAGTGATTTTATGGGCGTAGCTTGGGGTGCCGTCTTGGGGTACGGGGGCGCCGAGTCCGGCCAGCAACGTTTGGGTAAGTAGTTCGCTGCCCACTTTGACCAGTTTTTGTCGAAGTTGTCTTGCCGTTTGTGGGCCAATAGCTACTTCGGTTTTTGCGTAAATGCCGCCGGTGTCGAGTTCTTGAGCTACTTCCATAACACATACCCCGGTGGTGGCGTCGCCGGCCAGCAGGGAACGTTCCACGGGGGCTGCTCCTCGCCATTTAGGGAGCAGCGAGAAATGCAGGTTCACCATGGGGATGCGTTGCAGCAGGTTCATGGGGAGCAACTTGCCGTAGGCCACCACTACCCCAAGGTCGACTGAGCAGTCGTTTAATGCGTCTAACTCGTGGGCTACGGGTAGCCCCAGTGCTTGAGCGGCTTCTTTGACTGGGCTGGGGCTGAGCTCGGCTCGGCGGCCTCGGCGCTTGTCGGGGCCAGTGATTACCTGCACAATGTCGAAACCGGCAGCGCACAAGGCCTCAAGTGGCGGTACTGCTGCTTGGGGAGTGCCCAAATAGACCAGGCGTTGTGGTGCGGTCATTAAGGCAACCGGAGTCCGCCCGGGGCGGGGGACGGGTTTGTGCGTTGGAAGTTCATTTTGCGCAGGGTGCCGAGGGCTTCTTTGCGTTGTTCATCGTCGAGGTGGTCAATGAGCAGCACCCCGTTGAGGTGATCTATTTCGTGTTGAAAGAGGCGGGCTTCTATTTCGTCGGCTTCTTTCGAAATTTCGTTGCCTTCGAGGTCAATGCCTACGAGGTGAATGGTTTTGGGCCGGGTTATTTCCCATGAAAGGCCTGGCACAGAGAGGCATCCTTCTTCGAATACCCATTCTCCGTCGCTTTCTACAATTTTTGGGTTCAAGATGACCCCAACTTCGTCGCCGTGGTCGTAGACGAAGAATTGTTTTTGTACCCCAACTTGGGGGGCCGCTAAGCCAATGCCGGCTGCTTCGTACATGGTTTCGAACATGTTGTCGACTAATTGCACCAAGGCGCCGTCGACGTTGTCTACGGGGTCGCCAATGGTGCGTAACACCGGGTCACCAATTATGCGTATCTCGTGGGGATTCACACAGCAAGGCTACCGTCATAGCTATGAACGACCCCGATCAGCATTATTGGACTAGTAATCCGGATGCTCCTTCTGCTCCCCGTCAGGTTGAACTCTTGCTTCCTGACGTTCATTTGTCGCTTACCACCGACCGGGGAGTGTTTTCTGCTGACCAGGTTGACCGGGGCACACGATTTTTACTTCTTGAGGGCCCTCCCCCGTTGGCCTCGGCGCAGAACCTTTTAGATGTTGGTTGCGGCTACGGGCCGATCGCTTGTTCGTTGGCGGTCCGCCACCCTCAAGCGCATGTTTGGGCGGTAGACACCAACCAAAGGGCTTTAGCGTTGTGTCGCACCAATGCAGAAAAAGCCGGCCTGACCAACGTGACTGCTTGTTTACCCGAAGAGGTCCCGGAGGAAATAGTTTTTGATGCGTTTTGGTCTAACCCTCCTATTCGTATTGGCAAGCCGGCTTTACATGACCTGTTGTTGCACTGGTTGCATCGGCTATCTTCAACCGGAGAAGCACACTTGGTGGTACAGCGCCACTTGGGGGCCGATTCGTTGGCTCGCTGGCTTGACGATCAGGGATGGCTCACGGTGCGAAGAAATTCTCGAAAGGGTTTCCGGTTACTTGATGTGGAACGAAAGGTTTCTTCATGAAAAATCTTGACAGTACGGGGCTGAAGCGTTTGCATCGGGAGTGGCGGCGCCGCACCGAAGGCGATGTGGCTTTGCTTTTAGACAGCGTGCAGACTCCTTTTAATGTTGGTTCTATTTTGCGTACTGCGGCGGCGTATAGGGTTTCGCATATTTGGTTAGCGGGCGCTACAGCGTCTCCGACGCACACCAAAACGAATCGCACAGCGTTGGGCACTGGCCGTTATTTAACTTGGACGGTGTGCGAAACGGCTGCTGAAGCTTTGGTTGAAATTAAAGAAGCGGGCTACTTTTTGTTGGGTATTGAGTTGGCTGATCACGCGGTGCCGCTTCATAAGGTGAGCACGGCTGATCAGGTGTGTTTGGCTTTGGGTCACGAAGATCGTGGTTTGTCGGCTCCGGTTTTGCAGGCCTGCGATGCGGTGGCTTTTATTCCGCAATTGGGGCGGGTGGGGAGCCTCAACGTGGCTACCGCGGCGGGTATTGCTTTGTACGAAACGAATCGTCGTACTTGGGTCGAAGATTCAGGCGCGGAGCGGTCCGACTTCGATACGTAGCCGTCCTGGGGGGCGTTCCACCTGGGCTAAGACGTCGGCAAGTTTTTCGGCGGTTTTTGCTCGCACCAACCAGGCTCCGTCTCGGGGGCCTAAAACATCAACTTCTTTGGGGTGGCCGAGGTTGGTTATGAATGCTTGAGCGGCGGCCCCGGAGATTTGCGCTAATGCTGAAAACGGCGGCAGGTTGAGTAGTTGACGCCGAACGGTTTCTGGTTCTACCAGCCGTGAGGGGTCGCTCAGTAGCGTTGCTTGAAGCACCTCGTGGTCGGGTAACCGGGTTTGTATAGCGAGGCGGCCTCCATCTTGGCGGCCTCCGAGTAGCCGAGCGGCTCGGATTATCAAAGCCATGGCTTGTTCGTTGGCTCGAGTGCGGGGCGCTAAGAGTTCTTGATCAAATTCTAGGAACACCACACAAGCGGCTCGGTCTACACGATGCAACACGGCTTCGGTTCCGACCAAAAGTTTGGCTTGTTTCAAGTCGCTTTCGGGGGTGTCGGCGGTGACTTCAACCACTGGTCGGCGGGCTAATGCTTCGAGTTCTTCGCGTACTCGGGTTACTCCTGCTCGGAGGTTTTTAAAACGCACCGAGCCGCAAGATTCGCAGACTGCGGGTCGGCGCACTTGGTCTATGGGGCATATCAATACTTCTTGATCGTCTTGGGTGAGTGGCACTTGGTGGTCTTCGCAACAAATCAAGTTGCCGCATTGGGCGCAGGCCAAAAGACGGGAACGCCCTTTGCGGTTCAGTACGCAGATTACGGGGTCGCCTTGTTCGCCTCGAATGAGCGGCACCAGCGCTTCGCTGAGTAGGCCCGAGCGAACTGGGTCATCGGGTCGGCGGTCGATGAGGTCAACTTTGGGCCAGCCTTGGCGTTCTTCGGCCCGGGGCAGCATTTGTGCTTCTCCCCAAGCCAGTGCTTCCAAACTGGGGTTCGGTGAGGTCAACACGCAGGGTACCCCGGCTCGGCGGGCTCGTTCTATGGCGAGTTCTCGTGCGTGCCAGGTGGGGTTACGTTCTTCTTGGTGGGCTTCGTCGTGTTCGTCGATCACGATGACGGCTGCCAGGCTTGCTACGGGGGCCAGCACCGCTGAGCGGGTGCCGATAACCATGCCGCCGGCGGCCGCCCGAGCCCAGTCTCGGGGCATAAGGGCCACCGGTAACCCATCTTGGCGAAGTTCCGAGGCGTAGCGTTGGGCTTGGTTGAGGGTTGGGGCAATGACCAGGGTGTCGCCTCGGCGGGCTGCTGCTTTTAAGAGAGGAAGCACCGAAAAACCGGGGGGCAGCCGCAGCGAGGTGCGGGGCTGTTCGAGGGCCCGGGCGGCCCAAGTGGTTTCTTTTCCGTGGGCCTCTACGTGCGCTGGGGCAGGCGGGATACGAGCCACGTTGACCGCTGGGGAAGCAGTCTTTAACAGCGATGAGAGGCGTCCGGCCCACCGGTGGGCCGCCCAGCGGGCCAGGTCAATTATTTCTTCGCTGGGTCCTCGGCTGCTGAGTTTGGCTAGGGCTCGAAGTTTTACGCCGGGGGGCGGTTGGACGTCATCGGCGATGATCCATCCGCCGACGCGTCGGCCCGCTAAGGGGATGCGTACTCGGCTTCCTATTTGTAAGGCTTCGCTGCGGCCGTCGGTTTCCCAAGCAGTGGGCACCAAGTAGTCGAAGGCGCGGTCGATGGCCGTGACGTCGGTGAGTACTCGCACCACGCGACCCTCTGGTGGTTCTTCGGGGGGCGCTGGCTCTTGAGGCAGGTCAAAGGAGAGTTGACCGGGGTACGCTTTTTTCCCGATCACGTAACCTGTCTCAGTTCAAACCGAGGGCGGCCTGAACCTCTGCAGTTTTGTTGGTTTGTTCCCATGGGAACTCTGGGCGCCCGAAGTGGCCGTAGGCTGCCGTTTTCTTGTAGATGGGCCGTTTTAAATCGAGGTCTCTAATAATGGCGGCGGGGCGTAGGTCGAAGATGTCGTTCACGCAGGCCGCTATTTTTTCGGGGTCTACTGCTTCGGTGCCGAAGGTTTCTACGTAGATAGATAGGGGGCGGGCCATGCCGATGGCGTAAGCCACTTGTACCTCGCAGCGTCGTGCTGCTCCGGCGGCGACCAGGTTTTTGGCTACCCACCGGGTGGCGTAGGCCGCTGAGCGGTCAACTTTGCTGGGGTCTTTGCCCGAGAAGGCACCTCCACCGTGGCGAGCCATGCCGCCGTAGGTGTCAACAATAATTTTTCGTCCGGTTAACCCAGCGTCGCCTACTGGCCCGCCGATAACAAAGTTGCCGGTGGGGTTGACGAAAACCTCGTAATCATCGTCGGCAAATTGTTCGGGGATTACTGGTTTGATGACCTGTTCAATGAGGTCGGGGCGAATCATGTTGTCGCGGTCGATGCCGGCGTCATGCTGGGTTGAGACCAACACGGTGGCCAAGCGCACCGGGCGGTCGTCTTCGTATTCGAAGGTGACTTGGGTTTTGGCGTCGGGGCGTA
>DUCC01000018.1:0-62826 GCA_012959995.1 Acidimicrobiia bacterium | reverse complement strand
TTTCAGCCATGCGGTGGGCTAGTTGGATGGGCAGGGGCATCAGCACGTCGGTTTCATCGCAGGCGTACCCGAACATCATTCCTTGGTCGCCGGCCCCTTGGCTGTCTAAGTCGGTTTGGGTGCTTCCGGTACGGGTTTCTTCAGATTTGTCAATTCCTTGAGCAATGTCGGGCGATTGAGCGTCCAGGGTGACCATGACGCCGCAGGTTTCGCCGTCGAAGCCGAAGTCTTCACGGTCGTAACCGATTTCTTTGATGGTGTCGCGTACGAGGCGAGGGATGTCTACGTATCCGTCGCAGGTGACTTCGCCGGCGATTACCACTAGCCCGGTGGTGATGAGGGTTTCGCAGGCCACTCGGCTTTCGGCGTCTTCTTGCAACATGGCATCCAAAATGGTGTCCGAAATTTGGTCGGCCATTTTGTCGGGGTGCCCTTCGGAGACGGACTCCGAAGTGAACGTCCATTTTTTGTTCATGGTGTCCTCTTAATTTTTTGAATTTTGGTGAAGAGTCTTTAGGGCCGCATCAAGTACTGCGTTGGCGATTTCTGTTTTGCTGGCCAAGGGTACTTCTTCGCTGTTTTCGGCGTCACTTAAAATTACTACAGCATTGGTGTCGTGGCCAAACCCCACTTGGTCGGCGGCCACATCGTTGGCCACCATCAGGTCTACGCCTTTGGCGGCAAGTTTTTTGGCGGCGTTTTCAACTAGGTCGCTTGTTTCTGCGGCGAAACCCACCAGTACTTGGCTGGGGGATCGCTGGGCGCCCAAGGTGGCCAATATGTCTACCGTGGGTTGGAGAAGAATTTCTGGGGTTCCGGTGCTCTTTTTTATTTTTTGTTCGGCTACCGCCACCGGGGTGAAGTCCGCTACGGCGGCGGCCATAACCACGACATCGCTTTGTGGTGCGGCTTCAAAAACGGCTGACGCCATTTGGGCGGCCGTGTCCACTGCTTGCACGGTTATTTGTGGGTGCTGGGGTGCTTGGTCGGCTTCGGTGGTAACACAAATCACTTGGGCGCCTCGGGCCGCTGCTTGGGCTGCTATGGCGTGGCCTTGTTTTCCGGAGGATCGGTTCCCCAAGTAGCGCACTGGGCAAATGGGTTCGCGGGTGCCGCCGGCGGTTACTAAAATCTGTAATCCGTCTAAATCTTTTTGTGGTGCTTGTGCCCCCAACAAGCGTTCAACGGTCGCCAAAATGTTTACTGGGTCAGCCAGCCGTCCTTCGCCGCTGTCGCCTCCGGCTAGTCGGCCTTTTTCGGGGGCGACGATTTCTACGCCGCGTTGGGCCAAGATGGCTACGTTTTCTTGCACTGCTGGCTGTTCCCACATTTCGGTGTGCATGGCCGGGCAAACCATCACGGGGGCTCGGGTGGCCAACAAGGTGGCCGTCAAGAGGTCGGCCGAGCGACCCATACGGTAATCGGCCAGCAACCGAGCGGTAGCCGGGCAAACCACGATCAGGTCTGCGTTTTGTCCCAGCAAGGTGTGCGGGATCGGGCTTTCTTCATCCCAAAGCGAGGTTTGTGCTTTTTCTGATGCCAGGGCATCGAAGGTGGTTTTGCCAATGAAGCGTTGTGCTGCGTTGGTCAAGATGGGCGATACGTGCGCCCCGGCGTCCACGAGGCGGCGGCATACTTCTACCGCTTTGTAAGCGGCTATGCCCCCGGTGACCCCAAGGACGATGCGGCGACCGTCGAGTGTTCCCATCGGTCGCCCAGTTTTAGGCGCTCTGGTCGCCGTCTTGGTCGGCAGTTTCTTCGCCGTCTTCTTCGGCTGCTTCTGCTTCCATAGCGGCGATGGCCAGCAGTTCTTCTTCGCTGGGCTCTTCTTCTTCTACCACGTCTACCGAAATGATTTTGTTGGCATCCATTTCTTCAAAAGCTATGGAGAGAGGCTTGCGGGCCGTGGAGGTAATTTGAGGAGGAATGGTAGAACCCAAACCTTCACCCAGTTGACCAAAGTAAGCGTTGATTTGACGGGCTCGTTTTGAGCTCAGCACTACCAACTTAAATTTAGAGTCTGCTCGCTCTAAAAGCCCTTCAATTTCAGGGTTAACTAGGGTGTCGTGGCCCTTCACAAGAATACCTCAGTGTGCGTTGATGGTTGGTGCAGTTTTGCACCATGAACGAGGGTAAACGGTACCAGAAAGGGCAATCGTTCCCTCCCTTCTCGGCCTGCTTCTAGCCGCGTTTTTCGTTAATCAATCCTTTAACTTCTGTCACCGTTTGCGCTAAATGGTCATTGGTGATGAAGGAGTATCCCAAATCTTTTGCTTCTTGGGTCTCTCGTTTTCCTTCGGCAATGCGTTTTGCTGCTTGAGTAGGGTCGTCGCCCCGAGACAATAAGCGGCGGCGTTGTTCTGCTTCGCTGGGCGCTTCAACAAAAATCATGAGCGCGTCGGGTTGATGGTCCAGCACTTGTCGCCCCCCGGCCACATCGATTTCCAGCAACAAATCTTGTTTTGCCGTCGGGTCGGGCACGGGGGTTCCGTAGTAGTGGTCTAAAAACTTGTTCCACTCCAGAAAGCCTTGCTGGTTGCGGTGTGCCAAAAAGTCTTGTTCAGAAACGAACACGTAGGCGTCCGCTACGTCATCTTTACGGCGAGGCCGGGTGGCCCAAGAACGGCTGAGCGTCAGCTTTGGGTCGGCGGCGATAAGTGCGGTGGCTAGCGTTCCTTTGCCGACGCCTCCTGGCCCCGAGAGAACAACCAGCAACGGAGCCTTCACCGACTCAGCCATCGCAGTTAAGAAAAACGAGCAAGCAGGTCGGCTCGTTGTTGTTTGCCTAAGCCTCGTAAGCGACGGCTTTCGCTGATCCCTACTTCTTCCATGGTGCGCTTAGCTTTCACTTTTCCTAATTTAGGTAAAGACTGCAGCACCGCTTTGACTTTCATTTTGGCCAGGATCGGGTCGTTGTCGGCCCGGTCGAGCAGTTCAGGAAAGGTAAGCGAACCCATTTTGAGAAGCTCTTTTATTTCGGCTCGTGCTTGGCGAGCTTCGGTGGCTTTGGCCAAAGCGGCTCGTCGTTGTTCGTCGGTTAGTTGAGGAAGTCCTGCCATGGCACGGACTTTAGCGTCCCAAAAGGCCGGCGGGTGAAATCACCCCAAAAGATGGCCTACTAATTCTGCGGCCGCCAAGATGGGTTCTGGGGTTGCCGTGACCCCTCGCCCGATAACTAAGAGGTCGGCTCCGTTGTTTAGCGCTGTGCGCGGGTCGGTGACTCGTGTTTGGTCATGGGTGTCGGCCCCTGGTAAACGGGTACCGGGAACCACCCGGGTGAGTTGTTCAGCCCAGGGGGCGGTCAGGGGCAAGTCAGGGGCGGCGCAAATTATTCCGGCGCAGCCAGTAGCGGCGGCCAGTGCCGTGCGTTCGGTTAAGAGGTTCGGGTCGTTGAGTTCGTCACTGGTTAGCACGGTGACCCCTAATACACCGGGTGGTGGTCCTTCTAGCCCGGCTGATCCGGCTGCTAAACCTTCTACGGCGGCCCGGAGCATCGCTTCGCCTCCGGCGGTATGCACGGTGAGCCAGCGCGCACCGAGCGACCCCACTACCCGGGCTGCTCGCTCTACCGTGGTGGGAATGTCGTGCAATTTGAGGTCGGCAAAAACGTCCCAGCCGTTGGTGACAAAGCCTGCTAACACATCGGGTCCGGCGGCGGTGTAAAGCTCTAAACCAATTTTTATGGTGCCAAAAAATTCGTCGAGATCGTTGGCCATGCGTCGGGCTGCTACCACGTCATCAATGTCGAGGGCCAGAGCCAAACGAGCGCGTATTTCGGCGGGAACTTCGCCTTGGTCGAGGTCGTCGAGTGCTTCTTCAGTCATGGGCTGCTCCGATTAGTTCGCTGAGATGGTTGACGTTGTGGGCGGTACACCATTTGGTGAGTTCGTTTAAAACGTTTTGGGTGGCTCGGGGGTTGGCAAAGGTAGCGGTCCCTACTTGAACGGCGGAGGCTCCGGCTAAAAGGAACTCCACGGCGTCTTCCCCGGTGGCGATACCTCCGACGCCGATTATAGGCAGGTCGGGATGGGCGGCAAAAGTGTCGTAGACCGCTCGCACGGCGATGGGGCGTATGGCGGGGCCAGACAACCCCCCTCGTCCTGCTCCTAATCGGGGTCGTCGAGTTTCGGGGTCGATAGCCATACCCAGCAGTGTGTTGGCCACGGTGACTGCTTGGGCGCCGGCTTGGGCTGCTGCGTCGGCCACGTCGGGCAGCAGGGGGGTATTGGGGCTGAGTTTGGCCCAGCAGGGGCGTCCGGTGGCTGCTACGGCGGCGGCCACTACGGCGCTGGTGGCTTCGGTGGAGTGGGCAAAAAGGTTGGTGCGGTCTTCTAGGTTCGGACAAGAAGCGTTCACCTCGACCGCCACCACGCTTGGAGGGGCGGAGGCCAGTGCTTGGGCTGCTTGGGTGAATTCTTCTACGGTGCGCCCCCAAATGCTGGCCACTACTCGGGCGCCGGTGGCTTCTAGGGCGGGAAGTTCTTGGTCGAGCCAGGCTTGCACCCCGGGGCCTTGAAGCCCCACGCTGTTGATCATGCCGGAGGCGGTGGCGTGCACTCGGGGGGCTGGGTTTCCGGCCCATGGGTTGACGTGCAGCGATTTGGTGACCACGGCGCCAAGGCTCGCCAAGTCCAGGTGGCGCGCCAGTTCGGTGCTGTGTCCGGCGGTACCCGAGGCGGTCATTACCGGGTTGGGTAACTCCACTGAGCCGAGGCGAGTAGCGAGGTTTACCGTCATGCCGATGCGTTGTCCGGTCCTGCGAGTGCTTGGTCTTTAGTTATGCCTTGGTGGTATTCCTGCAGGGTGCGTACCGCTAGGGGGTAGGTCTGCCAGTCGTGGAGGCCTCGGGCGGCGGCCACGGCGGCCGAAGCGGTGGTCAGCAGGGGTATGCCTTGGGCGCCGGCTGCTCCACGAATGTGGTCGCCGTCGGCTCGGGGGCCGCGTCCGTGGGGGCTGTTGACCACCAGTTGGATTGCTCCTGAGCGAATGAGTTCTACGGCGTCGGTGCCTTCTTCGTGGAGTTTGGCTACCACTTCGGCTACCGGTACTCCATGTTCTTCAAGGTATACCGCGGTGCCTTTGGTGGCCACGATGGCGAGCCCTAAAGCAACCAGGCCGCGGGCTGCTTCTAAGCCGGTGGCTTTGTCTCGGTCGGCCAGCGACATGAACACGGTGCCTTCTTCGGGCATCGCTCCCCCGGCGGCGATCTGCGATTTGGCGAACGCTAAACCGGTGGTGAGGTCGATGCCCATGACTTCTCCGGTGGAACGCATTTCGGGTCCCAGAACCGGGTCGGCTTCGGGGAATCGGTTAAAGGGCAGCACGGCTTCTTTGACTGAAATATGGTCGCCGACAATTCGGTCCACCAAGAGTCCTTCGGTACGAAGTTCGGCCAGGGTGGCGCCCATCATGACTCGGCTGGCTACTTTGGCAAGTGGCACCCCGGTGGCTTTGGCTACGAAGGGCACGGTTCGAGAGGCCCGCGGGTTGGCTTCGATCACGTAGATTTCTTCGCCTTTTACGGCGAACTGCACGTTGATGAGGCCACAGACTTCGAGTGCTTCGGCGATACGCAAGGTGGTTTTTTCAATGCGCTGGATTACCGAGTCAGAAAGGTATGGCGGTGGGATTACGCAAGCGCTGTCTCCGCTGTGTATTCCCGCTTCTTCCACGTGTTCCATGACGGCACCGATTATGGCTGCCCCGGTGTTGTCGCGTATGGCGTCCACGTCTACTTCGGTGGCTTCTTCTAAGAACCGGTCCACCAGAACTGGGCGTTCTGCGGATAGTCCACCTTCGATGCCCAAACTGCCGAAGGCTAAGAGTTGGTCCATGGCTCGTTCGAGTTGGTGGTGGTCGTAAACGATTTCCATGGCTCGGCCACCTAAAACATAGGAAGGTCGTACTAAGACTGGGAAGCCCACTTGGTCGGCGATCTTTTGTGCCCCGGCTAAGTCAACGGCTGTGCCTCCGGGAGGTTGGGGTATTTCCAGTTCTTCGCATAGAGCGTTCCAGAGTTCCCGGTCTTCGGCTAGATCGATGGAGCGTGGGCTGGTGCCGGCGATGAGTTCCTGAGGAAGTTCTCCGGCCAGTTTTAGCGGGGTTTGGCCGCCGAGAGACACGATGATGCCGACGGGTTGTTCGGCTTCAATAATGTTGGTCACGTCTTCGAAGGTCAGTGGCTCAAAATACAACCGGTCGCTGGTGTCGTAATCGGTGGACACCGTTTCGGGGTTGCAGTTCACCATGATGGTTTCGTAACCGGCTTCGCCGAGGGCGTAGCTGGCGTGGACGCAGCAGTAATCAAACTCGATGCCTTGGCCGATGCGGTTTGGTCCAGAGCCTAAAATCATAACTTTGGGGCGATCGGCGGGGCGCACTTCGTCTTCGTCTTCCCACGCTGAGTAGTGGTAGGGGGTGTCGGCGGCGAATTCGGCGGCGCAGGTGTCTACGGTCTTAAAAGTGGGGTGCACCCCAGCCGCTTGGCGGGCTGCTCGTACGGTTAGTTCGTCGTCTTTCCAGAGGTAGGCCAGTTGGGCGTCAGAAAAGCCGAGTTGTTTGGCTCGTTTCCAGTCTGGGGCGCTGAGGTCGTGGGCGGTGCGGGTTTCCAGGTGGGCACGCTCTTCGGTGATGGCCAACATTTGGTCGAGGAACCACGGGTCTACGGCGGTGTCGGCGTTTACTTGGTCCACGGTGTAGCCCCGCCGTAGCAAAGCTTCCAGTTGAAAAATTCGCCCCGGGGTAGCGATTTTTGCTGCGGCCCGTAGTGCATTGTCGTCGAGGTCGTTTAAGGCTTCTTCAGCGGGGTCAGCGTTGAGTCCCAAGCGTCCGTTTTCTAGCGAACGTAAGCCTTTTTGTAGTGACTCGGGGAAGGTTCGTCCGATGGCCATGGCCTCCCCTACTGATTGCATGGCTGTTCCGAGTACGCCGGAGGTCCCGGGGAATTTTTCGAAGGCCCAGCGGGGGATTTTGGTTACTACATAGTCGATGGATGGTTCAAAGGCCGCTGGTGTTTTTTTGGTGATGTCGTTGGGTATTTCGTCCAGGGTGTAACCGACGGCGAGGCGGGCCGCTATTTTGGCGATGGGAAAACCGGTTGCTTTTGAGGCCAGCGCCGACGAACGGCTGACTCGAGGGTTCATTTCGATGACTACTTGTTGCCCGTTGGCGGGGTTGACGGCGAACTGCACGTTTGAGCCGCCGGTTTCGACGCCTACTCGGCGGAGGCAGGCGAACGAGGCGTCACGCATTTCTTGATATTCGACATCGCTAAGGGTTTGGGCGGGGGCCACGGTGATGGAGTCGCCGGTGTGGACCCCCATGGGGTCAACGTTTTCGATGGAGCAAACCACCACGCAGTTATCGGCGTGGTCACGCATTACTTCGAGCTCGTATTCTTTCCATCCAGCGATGGATTTTTCGATCAAGATTTCGGTTATGGGGCTGGCATCTAAGCCGTTTTGTGCCATTTTGGTGAATTCTTCGGGGGTGGCGGCGATGCCGGTGCCTTTCCCTCCCAAAATGTAGGCGGGGCGGATAACTACCGGGAGGCCGATTTCACCAATTACTTTTTCGGCTTGTTCCATGTTGTGTGCTACTCCAGAGTCCGGCACTTGGAGGCCAATTTCGATCATGGCTTCTTTAAAGAGTTGCCGGTCTTCTGCGGTGGCGATGGCTTCGGCTCGGGCCCCGATGAGTTCCACATTGTTGTCTTCTAATACCCCGGCTTCCACGAGTTCCATGGCCAGGTTGAGGGCTGTTTGGCCGCCCATGGTGGGCAGTAGGGCGTCGGGTTTTTCTTTTTCAATTATGCGGGTGAGTACGTCGAGGCGCAGGGGTTCTATGTAGGTGGCGTCGGCGAAACCGGGGTCGGTCATGATGGTGGCTGGGTTGGAGTTCACCAAAATTACTCGGTAGCCCTCTTGGCGTAGCACCTGGCAGGCTTGGGTTCCGGAGTAATCGAACTCGCAGGCTTGTCCGATCACGATGGGCCCTGACCCGATGATCAGGATGCTGGATATATCGTTGCGGCGAGGCATTAGTTAGTTTTCCCGTTTACGGAGGCCATGAGTTTTTCGAAATCCTTAAAGAGGTAGCGGCTGTCGTGGGGGCCGGGGCCGGCTTCGGGGTGGTATTGCACGCTGAAGGCGGGCAGGTCTGTGCAACGTAGGCCCTCTACGGTTTCGTCGTTGAGGTTTATGTGGGTTAGTTCGGCGTTGTTTAGTGATCCGTCGGCTACGCAGTAGTTGTGGTTTTGGCTGGTGATTTCTACTTGACCGGTGGCTAAGTTTTTTACCGGGTGGTTTCCGCCGTGGTGGCCGAAGGGCAGTTTGTAGGTTTCGGCGCCCAGGGTGGCGGCCAGTAGTTGGTGGCCTAAGCAGATGCCAAAGATGGGGACTTCGCCGAGTAGGGCTTCAATGTTGTGGCGAATTTCTATTAAGGGTTCGGGGTCACCGGGGCCGTTGGAAAGGAACACTCCGTCGGGTTCGTGGGCCAACACTTCTTCAGCGCTGGTGCTGGCCGGTACGACCAGCACGTCGCCCAGGGCGGAGAGTTGCCGCAAGATGGTGGTTTTTATGCCGAAGTCGTAGGCCACCAAGCGGCGGGAGCCTCCGGTGGAGGCCACTTGGTAAGGCTCAGCGCAGGTCACAGTAGAGACCAGGTCCAAACCGTCGGTGGAGGGTGCGTTGGCTACCGCTGTTCGGAGGTCGTCAAGGTCTGCGGTGCCGAAGGCGGCGGGCATGGCGCCGTGGTCGCGGAGGTAGCGGGTTAGGCGGCGAGTGTCGAGGCCTGCCAAACCGGCTAAGGCGTATTGTTCGAGGAGGTCTTGCAAGCTTCCGGTGGCTCGCCAGTTGCTGTGGCGGCGGGTGAGTTCTCGTACGAAAACTCCGGCACAAGCAGGTTGGGTGCCTTCGGCATCGTGATCATTTACCCCGTAGTTCCCGATATGCGGGTAGGTGAAGGTGATGATTTGTCCGGCGTAGGAGGGGTCGGTTATTACTTCTTGGTAGCCGGCCATCACCGTGTTAAAAACCACTTCGCCGGTGGTTATTCCGTTGCTGGGGGTGACGCCGATTGCTTCTCCGGTGAAGACCATTCCGTCGGATAGTACGAGGCGCGCGGGGGTTGGTTGGATGCTCATCGTTGTGCCTCGCCGTCTACCACTACTGCTTCGCCGGCGCAGATGGTGTGGCGTATTCGGCCGCGTAGCGTCCGTCCTTCGTAGGGGGTGTTGGCGCTGCGACTGGCCATGGCTTGGCCCGAAACAGTCCATGTTGCGTCGGGGTCGATGACGCAAAGGTTGGCGGCGGCCCCTGGTTGCACGTTTACTCCTTGGTGGTCGTTGAGCCCGGCGATGATTGCAGGTTGCCAGGACATGACGGCCAGAATATCTGGCAGGTCGAGGCCAGAGTCTTCGAGGGCCACACTAAATGCGGTTTCTAGGCCCAACATGCCGGGAGGGGCAAGGTCGAAGGCGTGTTCTTTGTCGTGTGCGGTGTGGGGGGCGTGGTCGGTGGCGATGGCGTCGATGGTGCCGTCGGCTAATCCTTGGCGTACGGCAGTCACGTCTGAGTCGGTGCGTAGTGGGGGGTGAACTTTGAACACCGGGTCGAAGGTGGCGCAGGCCGCATCGGTGAGGCTGAAGTGGTGGGTGGTTGCTTCGGCGGTTACCGGCAGCCCTTCTGCTTTGGCGGCTCGTACGAGTTCTACCGAGCCGGCTGTGGAGAGGTGTTGAAAATGCATGTGGGCTCCGGTGAGGCGCATAAGGGCGATGTCGCGGGCCACCATGAGTTCTTCGGCTTCGGCGGGCTGGCCGCCGATGCCCAGTTTGGCTGACCATTCTCCTTCGTGCATGTAGCCGCCTTTGCTGAGGGCTTCTACTTCGCAGTGTTGGGCCAATATCACCGGTCGGCCCAGACGTTTGCTGAGCCCGGTGCTGTATTCCATGATGCGGCGCATTAGTCGAGGGTCTTGGAGGCCGGTGCCGTCGTCGGTGAAGATGCCTATGCCGAGGTCGACCAGTTCGCCGAGGGGTGCCATTTCTTGTCCGAGGCGGTCGATGGTCATAGCGGCGGTGGGCACTATTTCGCAGAGAGCGTTTTTTCCGAGGGTACGTATTTGTTCTACTACCGCAGCGCAGTCGGTGGTTGGGGTGGTGTTGGGCATGGTGACCAGAGCGGTGTAGCCGCCGAGGGCGCCACCTCGGGCACCGGTTTCAATGGTTTCGGCAACTTCTTGTCCTGGTTCCCGAAGATGGCTGTGGAGGTCGACGAACCCGGGTGACACGATGCAACCGCTGGCGTCAAGGTGGTGGTCGCCGGAAAGGTTTTGCGCTACTGCTTCGATGCGTCCGTCGTCGCCGATTAACACGTCGGCTTGTTGTTGGCCGGAAGCGTCGATGATGGTCCCGCCGTGAATTACCGTGCTCATTTGTTTCCTTCTGCCGTTGGGCTTTCAATAAGGTCTCGTCCTGCGCCGAGCAGCAAAAAGAGGACGGCCATGCGTACCGATACGCCGTTGGCTACTTGGTCCAGGATGACTGCTCGAGGGTCGGCGGCTACCACTGCGTCTATTTCTACACCGCGGTTGGTGGGGCCGGGGTGGCATATTATTGCTTCGCTGGGTAACAGGTTGGCTCGTTTTTCATTCATGCCGAAATCGGTTACGTATTCGCGAATGGAAGGGATGAGCCCTTCGCTAATGCGTTCGTGTTGGAGTCGAAGCAGGTAGCAAACATCGGTTTCTTCAAGCACGGCGTTTAGGTCGTGCGAAACTTCTACTGGCCACCCGGCTAGCGATGAGGGCAGCAGTGTGGCTGGGGCCACCAGAGTTACTTTTGCTCCGAGGGCGGTGAAGGCCAGCACGTTTGATCGAGCCACCCGCGAGTGGGCGATGTCGCCTACTAGGGCGATGCGCAGTCCGTTGAGGTTCCCGCAGTGTTGGCGCAGGGTATAGGCGTCGAGCAGCGCTTGGGTGGGGTGTTCGTGGCAGCCATCGCCGGCGTTTATTACTACGGCGTCGGTCCAGTTGGCGATGCGTTGGGCGGTACCGGCCATGGGGTGGCGAACGATGAGGGCGTCGGCCCCGTAGGCCTCGATGACTTCGACGGTATCGCGCAGGCTTTCTCCTTTGCTTAGCGAGGATGAGCCTGCGCCGAAGGTCATGGTGTCGGCCGATAAGCGGCGGGCTGCTGTGTCGAATGAAAGGCGGGTTCGGGTGGAGTTTTCAAAAAAGAGGGTGGCGATAGTTTGACCCCGTAGTGCCGGGACTTTCGGAATAGGGCGCTGGCTGATTTCGGCGAAGATGTCAGTCAGGTTGAGTATTTCTTCGATCTCGGTGGCGGTCATGCCTTCGATGCCGAGCAAGTTGCCGTCTACCAGTGCGTTGCTCATTTTTTTACCGCCCCGAGGTCGACCCCTTGCTGGTGCACATCTACTACTTCGTCGCGGCGGGTGGGCAAGTTTTTTCCGACGTAGTCGGGGCGTATCGGTAGCTCGCGGTGGCCGCGGTCTACCATGACGGCGAGTTGCACTCCTTGGGGACGGCCGAAGGTGCCTAGGGCGTCGAGGGCGGCGCGAATGGTTCGGCCGGTGAACAATACGTCATCTACCAGTACTACTGTTTTCCCGTCGAGGTTCATGGTGATGTCGGTTACTGCTTCGGGCACCACAGGGCGCAACCCAATGTCATCGCGGTGGAGTGCCACGTCGAGGGTGCCGGTGGCAGGGCGTTGGCCGTCGATTTCTGCGAGGGCTTCAGCCAGTTGTTCGGTGACGAAAACTCCGCCGGTTTGTAAACCGATGAGCACGACGTCGCTGAGGCCGTGGTTGCGTTCAATAATTTCGTGGGCCATACGGCGGACTGCCCGGGCCATGTCTTCGGCGCCCAATATTCGTGCGTGGGCAACAAAAACGCCCCCAAAGGGGGGCGTTTGTCCTCGTTCTCTTTTTGCCACTTGATGCTCCATTCGTCCGTGTGAGCCTCTCTGAACTCACTTCACGGTCGAAAACAAACTCTAGCAAGAATGGCGACTGAACGCGTCAACTGTTAGCTTTCGCGGCGTTTTTCTTGGGCGATGCCTGAAATAACTCCGTTTACGAAGCGGCTTGATTTTTCGGTGGAGTAGTCGCTGGCCAGTTCTACTACTTCGGTGAGAATGGCTTGGGTGGGTACGTCGGGCCGGTGAGTGATTTCGTAGACCGCCATGCGGAGCAGCGACCGGTCGACGGCGGGCATGCGGTCGATGTGCCAGCCTTGAGAGAACTGGTTGATGAGTTCATCTATTTCGTCTTGGTATTGGGCGACCCCTCGAACGAGGTCTTCGGTGAATGCTTCGGGGGTGAGGGCTTGGTTTTCTAACTCTGTGATGAGGTCGTGTTCGGCGTGTTCGGCGGCGTAGAGAATCCCTAAGGCGGTTTCTCGGTCTTCGCGTCGTGAACCAACACCGGTCCCGGATCGATCAGGCATGCTTTAGACCCGGCTGAGGTATTCGCCGGTGCGGGTGTCTACTTTTACTTTTTCGTTTGGTTCAACAAAAAGCGGCACTTGGATAACCAGTCCGGTTTCTAGGGTGGCTGGTTTTCGAGCTCCAGACACCCGGTCGCCTTGTAGCCCTGGTTCGGTTTCGGCGATGGTAAGTTCGACTGCTGCGGGAAGTTCTACTCCTACTACTTCTTCGCCGTACATCATGAGTTGTGGTTTGCTGGTATCGGTCAGGTAGTTGGTGGAGTCGCCGAGGGTTTCTGGGGTGACGGTGAGTTGGTCGTAGGTTGAGGTGTCCATGAATACGTAGTCTTCGCCTTCTCGGTAAAGGAACTGCATGGTTCGCTTGTCGATAATGGCTCGTTCAACTTTTTCGCCGGCTCGGAAGGTGCGGTCGACGACGGACCCGGTGCGCACGTTGCGCAGGGTGGTGCGTACGAAGGCGTGGCCTTTGCCGGGTTTGACGTGTTGGAAGTCCACGACTTGCACGAGGGAGCCTTCGAGGTTGAGGCTCATTCCGTTTTTTAGATCGTTGGTGGTGATGGTGGCCATGGTTTCTCCGTCAGAGTGTTTTGGGTGCTTTGGTGAGCGCCCGGTGTCCGGTGTCGGTTACTACCAGGGTGTCTTCCCAGCGCACGCCTCCGAGTTCTTCGAGGTAGGCGCCGGGTTCGACGGTAATAACTTGACCGGTGCGCAGGTTATCAGTGGAGCGTGAAGACACTGCGGGGGCTTCGTGAATGTCTAGGCCAACGCCGTGGCCGGTGCCGTGAATGAAGGCATCGCCGAGGCCGGATTTTTGCAAACTGTTGCGACAGGCGGCGTCTATGTCTTTAAGTGGCACCCCGTTGGCTACTGCGTTGAGGCCGGCTTGTTGGGCTTGCAACACTGCTTGTAGGAGGTCGGCTTTGGGGCCTTGGCCGGTGCCGCCGACCCGGAATGAGCGTGTCATGTCGGAGCGGTAACCGTCGATTTGCGCTCCGAAGTCGCAAATAACTAGGTCGCCTTCTTCGAGTTGACGGTCGGTGGGTTGGGCGTGGGGGCGGGCGCTGTTGGGTCCGCTGGCCACCAGGGTGGTGAAGGCTGTTCCGTCGGCGCCTCTGACCATCATTTCTTTTTCGAGGGTTTGGGCGATTTCTTTTTCGGTGGTTCCGGGGGTAATGAGGCCTGTCACGGCGGCCAGTGCTTGGTCGGCCAGGTGGCCGGCGTTTTCTATGCGGTCGATTTCTCCGGGGTCTTTGATGCTGCGGAGTTCTTCTACCAGGCCACTGGTGGGGGTTACGGCGGTGGGGGCGAACCAGTTGACATAGTTTTGTTGATCGGCCCAGGTCACGTTGTTTGCTTCAAGGCCGATTGTGGTTTGGTTTTTAGCTAATTCGGTGAGTTTTTCTTTCCCGCCGTCGCTGGTTATTTCACTTTGTGTGTCGGTGGCGGCAACTTCTGCGGCGGCTTGGCTGCGGTACCGTCCGTCGGTAATTAGCCAGGCCTCTTTTTCCTCTACCCAAAGCACTCCTGCTGAGCCGGTGAACCCGGTGAGGTAGCGGATGTTGGTCAGGTTGGTCACCAGTAAGGCCGAGCAAGATGCTTGGTCTATGAGAGGGCGCAAGCGGTCGAGGCGGCCGGCCAGTTCAAGAGGGGCCAGATTAAGGGGAGCCGGGGTCACTGTTTGAGTAGCGCGGCGGTTGCGTCTAGCGCGAGGCGGTACCCCAAGGCGCCAAAACCGGCGACCGTGCCTGAAGCCACGGGGGCCACTACCGAGGTGTGGCGCCATGGTTCACGGGCCGCGGGGTTAGAGAGATGTAGTTCAATGACCGGGCCTTCAAAGGTGGCCAGGGCATCGTGGATGGCCCAGGCGTAGTGGGTGAACGCTCCGGGGTTTATGACAATGGCAGCGCAGCGTCCTCGGGCGGCGTGGATGGCTTCCACCAGTTCACCTTCGTGGTTGGACTGCTGGTGTTCGAGGGTTAGGCCGTGAGCGGCGGCGGCTTTTTCTGCGGTGGCTTGATGCTCTTGGAGTGTTTCGGCGCCGTACACCTCGGGGTCGCGTTGACCCAAGAGGTTGAGGTTGGGGCCGGAGAGCAGCAAAACAATTGGTTCACTCATGAGAGGTTCCTCGTTTTTCTTCCATTTGGTTCAGTGTTTGGAGCACATCTTGTGGTTTTATGTCGGCCACTACTTCTACCCCTTGGGGGCCGTCGAGGGCGAAGGTTAAACCATTGAGTGCTTTTTTGTCGCGTCCCATTACTGCGAGCAGTTCTTGATGGTCGGTGCCTGCTGGCAGATCAACGTGGAGGTCGTAACTGGCGACTGTTTGGTAATGCTCGGCTACTCGTTGTTGATTTATGCGCCCCAGTGAGGCCGCCAGGTGGGCGGCAAAGATCAAGCCGATGGCCACCGCTTCGCCGTGGCGTAACCCGTATTGTCCGGTGGTTTCTAAGGCGTGGCCCAGGGTGTGGCCGTAATTCAATATGGCTCGGCGGCCAGACTCTCGTTCGTCTTCGGCCACTACTTGGGCTTTTATTTCTCCGCAGCGGGCGACTTTTTCATCGAACGATAATCCGGCAAGGTCTTGCCCGCCGAGGAAATGATATTTCGCCATTTCGCCGAAGCCGCTACGCATTTCGGCGGCCGGCAGGGTGGCCAAGGTGGCGGTGTCGCACAGCACAGCGGTGGGTTGCCAAAAAGCTCCGACCAAGTTTTTTCCTTCGGGCAGGTTGACGCCGGTTTTTCCGCCGATGGCGGCATCTATTTGGCCCAGCAGGGTGGTGGCTACATGTATCACGGGGGTTCCTCGATGGTATGACGCTGCGGTGAATCCGGCGAGGTCGGTGACCACGCCGCCTCCTACTCCGACGATGCAGTCTTGTCGGGTGAGTCCCCATTGGGCCAGCGAGCGGCAAAGGTTTTCTACGTTGCTTAAGGTTTTGGCTTGTTCGCCGTCGGGCACCAAAAAGACTTGGTGTTCTCGGCCGGGGTCTACGGCCACCCCGATGCCTTCTTGAGTGATGATGGCTACTCGTTGCGCAGCGTCTGGCACTACTTGAGCCAATTCGTTTACTGCTCCGGGCCCTACCAAAACTGGGTAATCCCGGCCGTTGTTTAGGGGCACTTCTCTGCGAATCATTGGCTTGCTCCGGTGAGGTTGAGGGCCATAATTTCTTCAACTATGGCTTTTAGCGTGCGGTCATCGGTGTCGATGGTTGCTTCGGCGGCGGCTTGGTAGTCCGGCCGGCGTTGGCGTTCGAGTTCTTGCAAAATAGTTAAAGGGTCGCCTTGGGATAGAAGGGGGCGGCCGGTGCCGTCACCTACTCGTTGAGCCAGTGTTTCTGGGGTGGCACGAAGCCACACCACGTGGGTGCGTTCTTTAAGTATCTGCTGGTTTTCTGCCCGGGTTAAGACCCCTCCCCCGGTGGACAGCACTAAGGGTTGTTCGGTTTGGAGCACTCGTTGCAAGGTGTCTGTTTCGACTTGGCGAAAAGATTCTTCTCCGCCTTCGGCAAACAGTACGCCGATGGATCGTCCGGTGTCGTTTTGTATCCACCGGTCGAGGTCAATATGGCGACGGTTGCTTTGGGCCGCCACGGCGGCACCCACCGTTGATTTGCCGGCACCCATTAACCCGATGAGGGCCAGGTGGGGGCGGTGTTGAGCGTTCATGTTCTTAGGTTACTGACTACCACCGGTTAGGTCGGGGGATTAATTCCAGATCGCGGAAATTAATAGTGTGGCGGCGGCTAGTGGGGGGCCAAAAGCGACCGGTCCGGTGAAGCGTTTGCCGGAGCGTTGGAGCACTAAAAGCATTAAGGCGCCTCCGCAGGCCACTATGAGAGTAAGGGCCACCGCCAAAAAAATGTCGGACCCGGCGACCCAACCCAGTTGCCAACCTAGGGGCCCGGCGAGGCGCACGTCGCCACCGCCGAGGCCTTCGGGGGCTCGCCGGTGGATGAGATACAAGAAGCCGGCAAAGCCGACCATGCCCAGGAGCGCCCAAAATAATGGGGCGGGCCGGTCTTCGATTAAGACCACCGCCACGTGGAGCGCTACTAGTCCGGCAGCCAAGCGGCTCACCATGGAGGTGGGTAGCCGGTGTTGGCGCAGGTCCACTAGAGACAGCGCCACGAGCCAGCCGATAAGCCACAGCCACGCTAAATCGTTAAATACAGTTTGGGCGGTCACTGAGCAGTGTGGGAGCGGGCTTCCAAAGCAGCGGTTACTGCGTTTTCCATGGCCTCTATAGGGGCAGGCTGGTTGGTCCACAGGTTGAATGCTCGGGCCGCTTGGAACAGCAGCATGGAGACCCCGTTGTGGGCTTCGATGTCTTGTTTTTTTAGAGCCGCCATCCAGGGGGTAACCAACGGGTGGTAGATCAAGTCGATCGCTACTTGCCCGGGGTGGAGCAGCGTGGGGTCACAGGGCATACCTGGGGGGCCGCCGTGCATGCCGACTGAGGTGGCGTTCACAATTAAATCGGCGGTAGCCAGAGATTGGTGGTCTCCGGTGTGGCCAATCGGGCCAGCGAGTTGCGCAGTTTCTTGCGCTTTTTCTGCGGTGCGGTTGATGACCGTTACGGAGTTTGCTCCGGCTTGGGCGAGGGCCAAAACTACGGCGCGGGCCGCTCCTCCGGCCCCCAGTACCACGGCTCGGCATCCGGCCACGGTGAAGTTTGCGTCGTGGGCTAGGCCGCCCAGGAAGCCTTCGCCATCGGTGTTGTGGCCTACTAATTCTTGGCCTTGGGGGGCCACACAATTTACTGCATTGAGCAGGGTGGCGGTTTCGGTGCACCGGTCAACTGCGTTGGCTACTGCGGTTTTGTGGGGCATGGTGACGGAGAGCCCGCCCAAACCGGTGCTGCGCATATCATTTAGTGCTTGTTCTGCTTCGCCGGGGGCCACCTCAACGGCGGTGTAATGCCAGGTCAAGCCAGCAGCGGCGAAGGCGGCGTTGAGCAAAGTTGGCGAAAGCGAGTGGGCAATAGGGCTTCCGATGACGGCCGCCAGGGTGGTCTCGTCGGGCAACCCTTGGGCCGCTGCGGTAAAGGTGTTAGCCACAGCCCAAATCTTTGGCTCGGCATATTTCTACGGCTGCCGCGAATTCTTCTCCGGTGACGGCGAAGGTGTGGGCTCCTAACACATCGTTTTCGTCGGTGCGAACAAAAAACATCCAAGGCCCGTCTTCTGGGTTAACTGCTGCTTCGAGCGAGGAGCGTCCGGGGGCAGAAATTGGGGTGATGGGGAGGCCGGGTTCGATCCAGGTGTTCCACGGGGAGTCGCTGGAAAGGTCGGCGCTTACCAGGTCTTGTCCGGCGGTTTTTCCGGCGGCGTAACGCACGGTGGATTCCAACCCTAATGACCACCCTTGGTCAAGACGGTTGTGAATGACTTGAGAAATTTTGCCTCGATCAAGGTTGAGCAAGGCTTCTTCTTCAATAAGCGAAGCCACTATCAGCGCCTCGTAGGGGGTGAGCCCGACTTCGGCGGCCCGCGCTTCGAAGTCCAGTTCGGCCACCACGTTGAGGAACTGGTTGTGCATGCGGGTAACCAGGCTCAGCTCGTTGGTCAAGGTGGCGTCATCAAGTTGGTAGGTGTCGGGGAAGAACATGCCTTCGTAGTAGGGCAGGTTGAACTCTTCGGGGTAATGCTCCCACCGCACCACGTCGCTGACGAACGCTTCTTGTAGTTGCTCTTCGCTGTAGGTGGGCATGCGTTCTTTGAGTCGGGTAATGGTTTGGCTAATGGTCAGACCTTCGGGGATGGTTACCCGAATAACTTCCGGCGGTATTGGCCCTTCGTTTAATGCGTCAACCACCCCTTGGAAACCCATGTGTTCTTGTAGTACGTAGTCGCCGGCTTGAAACGAGTATTCCACGTCGGCCGGACAGTCAATAAACCAAGCCAAGGTGGGGTGGCAGCGCATCCATTGGCGGAACATGGCCGAATCGTCGATTATGTCGACGCTGCCCAGGTTGACGGCTACTTCGTTGGCTGACCAACCGGGTTCGATAACGAAGTCAATTTCTTCGCCGGGAAGCGCTTGTGGGGACACCAAACTGTTGACCCAGTTGTCGACTTTTCGGTAGGCGAAACCGAGGGAAGAAAAGACTACGAAAGCCACAATTCCCCAGCGTGGGAGCGGGCCTAGGGGTGGCCGGTGGCGCACCCAACGCACATCAGGGCTGGTATCGGCTCGGCCGCTAAAGATTGAGTCGTCTTCAGTTTCAGAAAAAACTGAGGGGTCCCACACGATTTCTTCGGCTACTGCTTCTTCTTCGGGCACCACCGCTACTTCCTGGGTGGTGGGGTCGAGTCGGGGAGGGCTCTGTTCAGCGGCCAGGTTGGCGCCGATGCTGGCCGAGGAACGTCCCGATGAAGCAAGGTCGGACGACGAGCGACGTGCGCTGTTTTCCTCTAACCCTTTTTCGGGTTGCTCTTCCTCGCTCAACGTTCCTCCTGGTTTTGTTGACTATCTAGCCAAGCCTGCAGCATGACTGCGGCCGCTATTTGGTCAACAACTTGGCGGCCGGCTTTTCCTTTGAGTCCTTGCTCCCGCATGGAGCGCTCAGCGGTGACGGTGGTCAGACGTTCATCGTAGGTCTCCACCGGCACCCCAAGGGTGGCACCCAACTGTTTTGCTTCTTTTAACATAAGCAGCGCCATGGGTCCGATGCTTCCGTCAAGCGAGTAGGGCACACCAACTACCACTATTTCTACTTCCCATTCAGCAACCAGTGCCGCCAAGGCACGGTGTTCGCTGGGGCGATCGTTGGTGCGTTGCACAGTTTCTATGGGCGTAGCCAGGCGGCCGCCGCTGTCGCTTACCGCTACCCCGATGCGTCGGGAGCCGAGGTCCAGGCCGAGGGCCCGCACAGTTGGTTAGCTCGCCTGGGCAGCGGCCCGGGCTTGTTCTAAGGCTTGGGGGAGGTTTTCTGGGTTGCGCCCGCCGATGACCGTCATTTCGGCATTGGGGCGTCCTCCGCCACCGATTGTTTTTGCTGCTTCGGCTACCAACACTCCGGCATCTAGTCCGCTTTGGGGGGCGACTACCGCTACTAGGGCTGCTCCCCCACCTTCGGGGGCTGTTCCGAGGACCACAGCGTTCACGCCATCTTGGGTGCTGATTGCTACCGCCAGGTCACGCAATCCGTCACGGTCTATGCCATCTACTTGGCTCACCACTAGGCCGTCTTGGGCGGTGGCGGCTAATTCGTCGGCTCGGCCTAAGGCCAGCTGGCTGCGGGCTTGGGCGAGTTGTTGGCGAGTGGTTTTGTGTTCGGCTAAACGTTTTTCTACGCCGTCGAGCAGGTCGTCTACCGGTACGCCGATCAGGTCGGCGGTTTGGGCCAGAGTGGTTTCGGCTTGGCGGAGGCGTTCTATGGGGGCGGCACCGGTGATTGCTTCGATACGGCGAATGTTTGATCCGATAGAACTTTCACTCACTATTTTGAACGACCCAATGTCGCCGAGGGCCTTTACGTGGGTTCCGCCGCAGAGCTCCACGGAGTGGGGGCCGGCTTCTAGCACACGTACCCGGTCGCCGTATTTGTCGCCAAAGAAGGCTATGGCTCCTGCTGCTTCGGCTTCTTCTTTGCTGGTTTCGTAGTTGTTGCAGGTGGGGTTGTTCAACACGTCGGTGTTAACAAGGTCTTCGATGGCTGTGGTTTCTTCTGCAGTGAGGGCTTCGTAGTGGCTGAAATCGAAACGTAACCGGTCGGGGCCCACGGAGGAGCCTTGTTGTTTGACGTGGTCGCCGAGGACTCGCCGCAATGCGGAGTGCAGAAGGTGGGTGGCGGTGTGGTTGCGACGAATGTCTGAACGCCGGTTTACGTCTATGGCTGCTTCTACTTGGTCACCAGGAGCCAAGGCTGGTTCGTCTTGTTCTACTTGGTGGGTATGTAACCCATCGAGGGCCAGGGTGGTGTTGGTTACCGTGAGTGCCCCTTGGGGGCCGGTCAGGGTGCCGGTGTCGCCTATTTGCCCGCCAGATTCAGCATAGAAAGGGGTGCGGTCTAAGACGACCAACCCGTGGTCGGCGTAAAGCACTTGAGCGGTCACCGTGTTTTCGTCTCGTCCGCAGAATTCGGTGACCCCATGGGCGTCGATGACCGCACGCAGGTCGCCGGCGGCGGCTGAGGTTCCGGTTTCTTTACGGGCTGCTTTGGCTCGCTTTTTTTGTTGGTTCATGGCGGTGGCGAAACCGTCAAGGTCAACAACCAGAGAGCGTTCGGCGGTGATTTCTTCGGTCAACTCCAGGGGGAACCCGTAGGTGTCGTGGAGTTTGAAGGCGACCTCGCCGCTGAGCGACTGGCCTGCGGTGAGTTCCGCTAAGGCGGTATCCAAAATAGTTAACCCGGAGCGCAGGGTTTCGCGGAAACCTTCTTCTTCTCGGTCTAGTACACCGCGAATAAAGTCATGGTTTTGAGTAATTTCTGGGTAGTCGGCACCCATTACTTCCATGACTGCGTCTACTAAAGGCCCCATTATTTGGTCTTCTACCCCGAGTAGCCAGGCGTGGCGAACGGCGCGGCGGACGATGCGGCGCAGTACGTAGCCCCGGTCTTCGTTAGAGGGGAACACTCCGTCGCTTACCAAAAATGTTGAGGAGCGTGCGTGGTCGGCCAAAATGCGCATGGAAACATCGGTGGCCGGGTCGGTGCCGGGTGTTTTGCCGGTGAGTTGGCTGATGGTGCCCAGCAGGCGAGCGAATTCGTCGGTTTCCCATACGGAATCTACGTTTTGCAGTACCGACAAGATGCGTTCTAGGCCGGCCCCGGTGTCGATGGAGGGTGCGGGTAGCGGGGTTTGGGAGCCATCTTCGTATTGTTCGAATTGCATGAACACCAGGTTCCAGATTTCAATAAAACGGTCTTCGTCGCCGTGGGCCGGGCCGCCGCCGTCGCCGTGTTGGGGGCCTTTGTCCCAAAATATTTCTGAGCAGGGGCCGCAGGGGCCGGTGTCGGCCATACGCCAATAGTTGTCTTCGTCGAGGCGTTGGATACGTTCGGGTGGTACCCCGATTTCATGTTCCCAAATTGCTGCGGCGTCGTCGTCGCTGATGTGCACGGTGACCCAGAGGCGTTCTGGGTCAAGGCCGAGGGTGCCGGTGACAAATTCCCAGGCGTAGGCGCAGGCTTCAGATTTGAAGTAGTCGCCGAAACTAAAGTTCCCCATCATTTCAAAAAAGGTTAGGTGTCGGCTGGTGCGTCCGATTTCGTCGAGGTCGTTGTGTTTTCCGCCGGCGCGAACGCACTTTTGTACGGTGACTGCTCGGGGCCAAGGGGCGGGTTGTTCGCCGGTCAGGTAAGCCTTGAAGGGCACCATGCCGGCCACGGTAAAGAGCAGGGTCGGGTCGTGCGGGATGAGGCTCGCTGAGGGTTCTGGCGAATGCCCGCGTTCAGTAAAGAAGTCGGTGAATGCTTGTCGTACCGCTTGGGCGGTGAGGAGTTGTTCGGCCATGTCTGGGTGAGTCTACCGTTCTGGTTGCTGCCCTTTTGATGGTTATTGGCGAGACCGTGGGCGGTGCTGGCTAGCGCTGGATGCTCGGTGGTCGTGGCGGCTAGATTGAGAGGCTTCGTTTAGTTCGCTGCTGAAGCGGCGTACTCGGTTGGCTAGGTCGGTGCCTCGGGCCGTGAGGTCGTTGCGGAGGTGTTCTGGGGTGTAGCGGACTACGGCACGTCGCAGTCGGCGTTGCACCCACACTGATGAAGAAAGCCCGGCGGCCCAACCCATTATTAGCCAGAGTGCTCGTCGTCTCATTAGTTTTCCTCTTTTGGTGGAGTTTGGTTTTTTGCCATGCGGCGGGCCACTTCTTCTTCGAATCCGTGGTCAGAAGGAGCGTAGTAGGTGTGGTCGGCTACTTCGGGCGGGCGGTAATTTTGTTCTACCCAACCACGTGAATCATCGTGGGGGTATTGATAACCGTCGCCGTGACCCAAACTGGCTGCCCCTTGGTAATGGGCGTCTCTTAGGTGGAGGGGTACTTCGCCGGTGCCGGCGGCGCGGGCATCGCTGCGGGCGGCAAAAATTGCTGAGGTGATCCGATTGGATTTTGGTGCCGTGGCCAGGTACACCACTGCGTGGGCCAAGTTTAGTTGGGCTTCTGGCAGGCCGACGAATTCTACGGCTCGGGCGGCGGCTATGGCCACGGTGAGGGCGTTGGAGTCGGCCATGCCTACGTCTTCGCTGGCCAAAATAACTAACCGTCGGGCCACAAATCGGGCGTCTTCACCGGCTTCGAGCATGCGAGCCAGCCAGTACAGGCCGGCGTCGGCGTCGGAACCGCGGATGCTTTTTATGAAGGCGCTGATGACGTCGTAGTGGGCGTCTCGGCCGTAGCGCAGGGCTTTGGTGCCTAAGGCTGCTTCGGCGTCTACGAGTTCTATTTGTTCGCTTTGTCGCCCGTGGGCCAGGGCGGAGGCCACTTCGAGGCTGGTTAGGGCGTGGCGCCCATCGCCGGAGGCTCGGTCGGCTAGCAAGTCGAGGGCTTCGTCGGTGGCGGTGGTTTCTTCGGCTTGTAGGCCGCGTTCGAGCAGGGTGCGTACCGCTTCTGGGGTGAGAAGCTCTAGGCGAAACAGGGTAGATCGAGAAAGCAGCGGTGGGTTGACTTCAAAAAACGGGTTTTCGGTGGTGGCGCCGATGAGCACTAAGAGCCCGGATTCCACGGAGGGCAGCAAGGCGTCTTGTTGTGATTTGCTGAAGCGGTGTACTTCGTCGAGGAACAAAATGGTGCCGGTTCCTCGTTCACCTAACCGGGCTTGGGCGGCGGCGGTCGTTTGACGTACGTCTTTTACCGAAGCGTTGACGGCAGAGAGTTCAACGAATTCTTTGGTGGTTACTCGGGCGATGAGGCGGGCCAGGCTGGTTTTTCCGGTGCCCGGTGGGCCCCACAGGATTACTGAGGAGAGTTGGTCGGCTTCGATGAGGCAACGCAGGGGGCTTCCGGGGCCTACCAGGTGGTCTTGGCCTACTACCTGGTCAAGACGGGTGGGGCGGAGGCGGGCTGCCAGGGGTGAGCGTTGAGCCAGTCGGTCGGTGGCCGCTGCGCTAAAGAGGTCCTCGGCCACCTGTGCCTTATTGCCGTGGGGGAAGAACCCGTAGGCCGAGTTCTTCGAGGTGTCGGTCGTCGATGGGGTTCGGGGCGGAGGTCAAGGGATCGGCGCCTGATTGTGTTTTGGGGTAGGCGATGACTTCACGTATGTTTTCTTCGCCGGCCAAAATGGCAATGAGTCGGTCCATGCCAAAGGCGAACCCGGCGTGGGGTGGGGCGCCGTAGCGGAAGGCGTCGAGCAGGAAGCCGAACTTTTCTTGGGCTTCTTCGGGGCTGATGCCTAGCAGAGAAAATATTTGTTGTTGGATTTCACCGCGGTGAATTCGCACGCTGCCTGAGCCGAGTTCCCAGCCGTTGAGCACGAGGTCGTAGGCCTGGGAGCGTATGTTGAGCAGGTCGCCGGAGGCTAAGAGTTCGAGGTCTTCTTCGTGGGGCATGGTGAAGGGGTGGTGTGCGGGTTGGGGGTTGCCGGCTTCGTCGATGCCTTCGAAGAGGGGGAAGTCCACCACCCAAAGAAAGTTCAGCCCGCCTTCGGTTACTGGGGGGCGGCCCATTTCAATGCGTAACAAGCCCAGAATGTGGCGCACGGCGGGGCGTTCGTCGGCTACCAAGAATAGCAGGTCGCCTTCTTGGGCTTCCATGGTTTGGCGTAGAGCGCTTTGTTCGTTGTCGGTGAGGAACTTGGCCACTGGTGAGTTGAGAGCGTCGGCTTCAACGCGCATCCAAACCAAGCCTTTGGCTCCCCATTGTTTGCATTGTTCGGTCAGGTCGTCGAGACGGTTGCGTGACAGGTCTGCTCCGCCGGGGATGCGGATGCCTTTAATGCAGTCGGCTTGGAAGGCCCGGAATTCTGTGCCGGCGAATACTTCGGTGAGTTCTACCAGTTCCATGCCGAAGCGGGTGTCGGGTTTGTCGCTACCGAAGCGTTCTTGGGCCTCTAGCCAAGAGATTTGTGGGATTTCTCCGGGGCGTTGGCCGGTTACTGCTTCGGTGGCTGAGGCCACGGTGTGAGAGATGAAGGCCAGCACGTCTTCTTGGTTTACGAAACTAGCTTCGGCGTCGAGTTGCATGAATTCAAACTGGCGGTCGGCGCGGAGGTCTTCGTCGCGGAGGCAGCGGGCGATTTGGTAGTAGCGGTCGACGCCGCCGATCATGCAGAGTTGTTTGAAGAGTTGCGGGCTTTGGGGTAGGGCGTAGAACGAGCCTGGTTCTTTGCGTGAGGGCACCACGAAGTCGCGGGCGCCTTCGGGGGTGCTGGCGATGAGCATGGGAGTTTCGACTTCGATGAAGCCTTGTTCTTCCATGGCGGTGCGTACGGCGCTGTTGACTTGGGCTCGTACGGCCAGGTTACGTTGCATGCGGGCCCGACGTAGGTCGACGTAGCGGTGGCGCAGGCGCAGGGTTTCGTCAATGTCGGTGCGGTCGTCGAGAGGAAAAGGTGGGGGTTCGGCGGCGGAGAGCACGGTGACTTTTTGGGCGTCTATTTCTATGTCGCCGGTGGCTAGGGAGGCGTTTGCGGTGTCGTTGGGGCGTTGGCGTACTGTGCCTTCTACTTGGATGACGTATTCGGAACGCAGGTCGGCAGCGCCGTCAACTACTACTTGGACTATTCCGCTGCGGTCACGTAGGTCGACAAAGGCTAGGTGTTCGCCGTGTTCGCGGCGTCGGCCTACCCACCCGCAGAGGGTGACGGTGCGGCCTTGGTCTTCGAGACGCAGGTCGCCGCACCGGTCGGTGCGCATGGAGGTGGAGTAGTCGGGCTGAGAGTTGGTGGTCAACGCATCATCTTTCGGAGGGTTTCGTTTACTTGGGTGCGGGGAACGGTGGTTTGTCCGCTTTGACCTCGTAGGTCACGCACGGTGACGGTATCGGATGCTGCTTCTTCTTCACCGATTATTAAAGCAATTTGGGCGCCGCTGCGGTCGGCGGCTTTCATTTGGGCTTTCATGGAACGGTTGTCCCAGGATCGGTCGGCTCGGTGGCCTTCTTGGTGGAGGGCTGCGGTGAGGGCCAGGGCGGCTTGTCCCCCGGTGGTATCCACTACAAAGATGTCGACCACGTTGGTGGGGCCGGGGAAGGTTTCTTCGGCGTCGCAGGCCAACAGGGTGCGGTCTACGCCGAGGGCGAATCCGACGCCGGGGGTGGCGGGGCCGCCGAGGCTTTCGGCGAGCCCGTCGTAGCGTCCTCCCCCGCCGACGGCGTTTTGGGCGGCGTCGAAGGCGTCGGAGATGAATTCGAAGGTGGTGCGGACGTAGTAGTCCAAGCCCCGTACTAGGCGGGGGTTCAGGGTGTAGGGGATGCCCAGAGCGTTGAGGCCTTGTTGTACTTTTTCAAAGTGTTCGACGGCTTCTGGTGAGAGGAAGTCCAGCATTTTTGGTGCGCTGTTGATGATGGATTGGTCTTGTTCACGTTTGGAGTCCAGCACGCGTAGCGGGTTGACGGCCAGGGTGGTGCGGGATGCTTCGCTGAGTTCGTTTTGGTGGGTGGCGAAGTGGGCTTGGAGGGCTTCGATGAATCGTTCTCGATCGTCGCCGCTGCCTAAGGAGTTGAGCATGAGGGTGATTTGGCGGAGCCCTAAGCGCTGGTAGAAGCGCCAGGCGAGGGCGATGACTTCTACGTCAAGGTGGGGGTCTTCGGGGCCGAGGGCTTCGATTCCTACTTGATCGAATTGGCGGTAGCGGCCTTTTTGGGCTCGTTCGTAGCGAAAATTGGGTCCGCTGTACCAGGCTTTCCAAGGGGTGAGGGGCCGGTGTTCCACGAAGGCTCGCACGATGGAGGCGGTTTGTTCGGGGCGCAGGGCCATGTGGCGGCCGCCTTTGTCTTCAAAATCGTACATTTCTTTGCTGACCACGTCGGTGGCGTCGCCGAGGCGTTTGAAGACTTCGATGTTTTCGAACATGGGTGGGATGACTTGGGTGTAGCCCGCTTCTTCTACTGTTTGGGCAAATACTTGGCCTAACGCTCGCCAGCGGGCGGCGTCGGGCCACATGATGTCACGGGTGCCTTTGGGGGCACGAAAAGTTGGAGAAGCCACGAAGTAAGGCTACCCGTCCGGCACCCGCCCCACGGGTGTTTACTTCAACCTGCTTACCTCGGGTCTGACCCCAGGTAAGCAGGTTACGAGTTGGTGGTTTGGCCGGGCACTACTCGGTAGACGTCGTATACCGAGTCAATGTTGCGCAAAATGCGAATGAGTGGGTCCAAATGGGCGGGGTCGCCGAGTTCAAATTCGAACTTTAAGCGGGCTATTCGGTCTGCTTCGCTGGTCACCGTTGAGGTGCCCACCACGTTAATTTGATGGTCGGCCAGCACGTTGACGATGTCTCGCAGCAACATGGGGCGATCCAAAGCTTTTACTTCTACGGTGGCAATAAATGAAGCCACGCTTTGTTGGTCCCACTCCACGTCAATTAATCGGTCTGGTTGGTCTGCCGATAGCGACACGGCATTGGCGCAGTCGGTGCGGTGCACGGTGACCCCGCGGCCGCGGGTAACAAACCCCATGATTTCGTCGGGCGGCACTGGGGTGCAGCAGCGGGAGAGGCGCACCATCAGATCGTCGAGGCCTTCGACGTGCACGCCTACCGAGTCGCCTTCTTTGCGGCGCGGCCGGGCCCGTAGAGACGTTATGGGGAAGTTGGGCGCTTGGTCTGATTCGTCGTCTTGCGCCTGGTTGATTTGATGCACTAAAGATTTTGCCGAAACATGCCCTTCGCCGATTGCTGCGTAAAGGGCTTCCGCATCGAGGTAGTTCATGGCGGCGGCGACTTCTGCCAGTTTGGTGCCTTCTAAGGTGGGTTTTATGGGTAGTCGGTTGCGGCGAAGTTCATCTACCAAAGTGTCATGGCCGCGTTCTATGGCTTCGGCGCGGCGTTCTCGTGAGAACCAGTGTTTGATTTTGTTTTCGGCCCGGTGGCTGGCCACAAATTTCAGCCAGTCGCGTGAGGGGCCGGCTTCGTCTTGCTTGGAGGTGACGATTTCCACGGTGGACCCGGAAACCAATTTGCTTTCTAGGGGCATCAGGCGGCCATCTACTCGAGCCCCGACGCAGGCGTGTCCGACTTCGGTGTGCACGGAGTAGGCGAAATCTACGGGAGTTGCTCCGCTGGGTAGGGTGATTACTCGCCCTTGGGGGGTGAAAATAAATATTTCGTCTTGTTCGAGATCGGTTTTGAGGTTGGCCATGAAAGCACCGGGGTCGGTGGTTTCTTCTTGCCATTCCACGATGCGGCTCAGCCAGGCCATTTCGTCGCTGGGGGTGGTGCTCTTGTAGTCCCAGTGAGCGGCTACTCCGTGTTCGGCTCGGTGATGCATGTCGAAGGTCCGCACCTGAAATTCAACTTGTTTGCCTTGTGGCCCTACCACGGTGGTGTGCAGCGATTGGTAGAGGTTGAACTTTGGCATGGCTACGTAGTCTTTGAAACGGCCTTGTATTGGTTTCCATACGGCGTGAATTGACCCCAAAGCGGCGTAGCAGTCGCGTACGTTTTCTACGATGACTCGAATACCTACCAGGTCGTGGATTTCGTCAAAGGAGCGGCCTCTGACAATCATTTTTTCGTAGATGCTCCACATGTGTTTTGGCCGGCCATTTACCTCGGCTTGGATGCCGAGTTCTTTGAGACGGCTTTCGACTTCACTAATCATTTGGGTGAGGTAGAGGTCTCGTTCGGGCGCCCGTTCGAAAACCATTTGATCTATCTGGCTGTACCGCTTGGGGTGCAGGGTTGCCAAAGCTAAGTCTTCGAGTTGCACCTTGACTTCTTCCATGCCTAAGCGGTGCGCTAATGGAGCGTAAATGTCTAGTGTTTCTCGTGCGGTGCGTTGTTGTTTGAACTCTGGTAACGCGGCCAGGGTGCGCATGTTGTGGAGACGGTCGGCCAGTTTGATGATGAGCACTCGAAGGTCTTTGGCGAGGGCCACCAGCATTTTGCGCATGCTGGCTGCTTGCTGGTCTTCTTTTGAATCAAAGTGGAGGCGTTCGAGTTTGGTGACGCCGTCAACGATGAGGGCAACGTCGGAGCCGAATGCTGTTTCGAGGTCTGCGAGTTCGACGTTGGTGTCTTCTACTGCGTCGTGCAGTAATGCGGCGGCGATGGTTACGTCGTCGAGTCCTTGGCGGGCCACGATGGTGGCTACGGCCATGGGGTGGTGAATGTAGGGTTCGCCAGATTTTCTGGTTTGGCCTTCGTGGGCGGCTAAGGCAACTTGGTAGGCCCGTTCTATAAGGTCGGTGCTTTGGCGCGGGTGCCGCTCGGCAAAGGCGGTTAGTAGCGCCGAGGTTTCTTCTACGGCCGATTTCGGGCGGCGACGCCACGGCAGCACGCGTTGCACGGTCACCATGCAGGGGTTCCTTGCCTTAGCGCTTCCATAGCACCACGGTACCTCCGGTGAGGCTCGGGGGTTGGTTTAGTTGCGGCGTTTTTTGCGGGGTCGTGGTGGCACCCCGTTGGCGGGGCGCATTGTGGCGACGGGTTTGCTGCGGGCTGGCCCGGCGGAGCGGTTGGTGGCTCGTGGGTCGGGTAATGCTGCGTCTCGCCGGTCGATGCTGCGGGTTTCTTCGCTGGTTAACCCTTTTTGGTTGAGTTTTGTATCTATTTGTTGCCAGCGGGGTTCGCGACTTTTTAGTGCTGCGACGAGCGATGAGGCGAGGAAAAGCGACGAGTATGAGCCAACAATGATTCCTACCAGCAGCGCTACGGCAAATTCTTGCAGGCTGGTGGCTCCCAGCAGCCATGATCCGACGATCAGGAGCGAAACGACTGGTAGTGCTGAGGTGATGCTGGTGTTTATTGATCGCATGGTGACCCGGTTGAGGGCGAGGTTCATGAGTTCGGAGTAGCGGTAGCGTTCGGTTGCGCCGAGGCGGCCTACGATTTCTCGTACTTTGTCGTAGACCACGATGGTGTCGTAGAGCGAGTAGCCCATGATGGTTAAAAAGGCGATGACCGTGGCGGGGGTTACTTCGAGTTGGAAAAGCGAATACACCCCGATGCTGACCAGAATGTCGTGGCCTACTGCCACGAGTGCGCCGACGGCCATTTTCCATTCCAGGCGAATAGTTATGTAGAGGGCGACCACGATGAAGAAGGTGATGAGGGCGCGTAGTGCTTTGCTGGTGACTTCGCTGCCCCAGGTTGGTCCGACTTGTTCGAAGGTTTCTACCGCTCCCAGGTCGGTGTTGAGGTGGTCGCGAATTTCGGCGGCCAGCGCGGGGTCGGTTACTTCGGAGCGAATTCGTATGACTTGGTCGTCAACGGTTTGGATACGAGCTTCTTCGCCGTTGTAGTTGGCCATGGCTTCTCGTGCGTCGGCCACTGATGCTCCGGGGGCTCGCACTTCGAACGAGGTGCCACCTTCGAAGTCAATTCCGAGGTTGAGGCCTTGTAGGGCTATTGAGCCGAGGCTGATGAGTACGGCGGCGGCCGATACTATGATTGCTCGGCGCCACCAGCGGGGGTAGTCCATGGGGGCTTCGCCGGCGTATAGAAGCTTGAGGGTGCGCATTATTTTGCTTCTCCGATGGTTTTTACTGCCCCGTCGGCTGGCAGTCCGAAGCGGAGGGGGTGGTGTTTGAACCATGAACTGCGGGCCAGGAGGTCAATCATGGGGCCCATAAAGAATTTGGTGGCTACCAGGTCCAAGATGGTGGCGAGGCCAAGGTAGAGGGCGAAGCCGCGTACGGCGCCTACGGTGAGCCACCAGAGCAATCCGGCGCCGATGAGTGACGCGGTGTTGGCTTTGATGATGGTGGAGAAGGCGATTTTGAATGCTCGATCTACTGATGATCGGGCGGTGCGGCCGTCGCGTATGTCTTCTTTTAGGTGTTCGAAATAGACCACGTTGGAGTCCACTGATACGCCGATGGCCACGATGATGCCGGTTACTCCGGCCAGGGTGAGGGCCAGGCCTGATTGGGTGCCCAGGTGAGCGATTATGGCCCACAACAGTGACCCAGAGATAGCCAGGCTGGCTAAGGCCACTAACCCTAATATGCGGTAGTAGGCCACGATGAATAGGGCCACGGCGGCTAAACCGACGAGGCCGGCGATGATGCCTGCTTTGAGTGCGTCTTCGCCAATGGTGGCTGATACGAGTTGGGTGTTTTCGGCTACCAGTTCTATGGGTAGGGCTCCGTAGCGCAGAGCGAGGGCGGCGTCTTCGGCGCTTTGTTTGTCGAACGAGCCGGAGATCAAGATGGCGTCGCGTTGAAACGAGGTGGCGCGTATTTGGGGGGCGGTTATGACTTGGCCGTCGAGCACCAGCGCTACTTGGCCGTTTCCGTAACCGCTTTGTACGGGGCAGTAGGCGGTACCGGCGAAGCATTCGGCGGCGATGGCGTTGAAGGCGTCGATGCCTGATGCGCCTTTTTTCATGGTGAGGCTTACTTGCCAGGTGAAGTCAACAAAGTTGGCGTCGGCATCGCTTAGTCCGTCACCGGTGAGGATGGTGGGGCCCAGTACGAGGCGTCGGGTGATTGTTTCTCCGGGCATGAGTTCGTCGGTGAGGACGACAAAGTCTGCTGCGTGATCGTCTTCGTGGGTGGTTAACCCGTTTGCTCCGGTGGCGGGGATCACTTCGCCAGCCAGTAGTGGCCAGCAGGAGGCGGGGGCGTCTCCGGGGTCGCCTTGGGCGAGTACGGGCGCTTGTGCGCCCACGGCGGGCAGGGTTTCGCAGACCGGGCGAAAGCGTAGTTCGGCGGTGGTGCCGACCAGTTCTAAGGCCCGGGTTTGGTCGTCTACGCCAGGGAGGGAAACCATGACTCCGGTGGCGGTGCGGGAGATTTCTGGTTCGGCTACTCCGAGGCCGTCGACGCGGGCTCGAATTACTTCTACTGCTTGGTCCAACATTTCTTCGTCGGCTTCGCCTACTGCGGTGAGGCGCACTGAGACTCCACCTTGTAGGTCGAGTCCGAGGAGGGGTTCGTTTCCCCACCACATGGTGAGCGAAAGCGAGGCTACGGAGAGCAGCAGTATCCCAATGAGGTAGAGGCGTTGGCGTGAGGGCATAGCGGAAACGGTTAGTTTTCGATTGGTGAGTCGTCTTCGAGGCCGACTTCTGGCTCTTCTTCAGCGTCGTCGTCGTTTGTGTCGTCGTTGAAGCGGCCTTCTACTGCTCCACGTAACACTTTGAGTTCAAGGTCGCCGGCTACTTCGAGCCAGACAACATCGCCGTCTACTTCGCTGATGACTCCGAATATGCCGGAGTTAAGCACTACTTCGTCGCCTGTTTTGAGTGAATCGACGAGCGATCGTTGTTGGCGCATCTTTTTTTGTTGGGGCCGGATCATGAGGAAATACATGATGGCGAAGATGGCTATGAGTGGTAGAAACTCCATGAGGGATCCTCTGCGTTGACTTATTTGCGGACCGGGAAAGCCTACGCCGCAGGTGAGCGTTCTCCCCGATTATTCCTTAACCCCAAACTTCGAGGGTTTCTTTTCGGAAGTTATTGAATTCTCCGTGGTTTATGGATTCCCGTAGGCGGTCGACAAAGTCCAGGAGCCAGGCCAAGTTATGGAGGGTAAGGAGTCGGCGTCCGGTGGGTTCGTCAGTCATGAGTAAATGCCTGAGGTAGGCCCGGCTCCAGTTTGCGGCGGGGCTGGCTGGGAATTCGGGGTCGAGGGGCAGTTGGTCGGTGGCGAAGCGGGCGTTTCGGAGGTTGAATTTTCCGGCGGTGGTGAGCACTGTGCCGTGTCGAGCGTGGCGGGTGGGTAGCACGCAGTCGAACATGTCGATGCCTCGTCCGACTACTTCTACGAGGCCGGCGGGGTCGCCTAATCCCATGAAGTAGCGGGGCTGGTCGGTGGGCAGCATTTCGGTGACTGCAGACAGGGGGTCGAGCATTTCGTTGCGGCCTTCGCCGACGCTGAGGCCTCCTACGGCGTAACCGTCGAAACCGACTTCCAGGGTGCGTTCGGTGCTTTCGATGCGTAGGGCTTGGTTGGTGCCGCCTTGCACGATGCCGAATTGGCTTTGGCGTTGTTGGGCGTCGGGGTGGTTGAGGAACTCGTTTCGTCCTCGTTGTGCCCATTTTGCTGTGCGGTCTACGGCCTCTTGCAGGGTGCGGTCGGTGGCGGGCAGGGCGGGGCAAACGTCGAGCACCATTTGTATGTCGGCTCCCAGGTCGGCTTGGATGTTGGCTGCTGTTTCGGGAGTGAGCTGGTGGGTGGAGCCGTCGTAGGTGGAGCGAAAAGTGGCCCCGTCGTCGTTGACTTTGGGTTTGAGGGAAAATATTTGGTACCCGCCGGAGTCGGTGAGGGTGAGGCCGTCCCAGGCGGCGAAACCGGCTAGGCCGCCGTGTTGGCGCACGATGTCGGCTCCGGGGCGCAACATGAGGTGGTAGGTGTTGCCGAGCACAACTTCGGCGCCCAGGTCGTTGAGGTCTTTGGATGAAAGGTGGCGTACGGCTCCTCGGGTTCCTACGGGCATGAAGCAGGGGGTGGCGAAGGTACCTCCGGCGACGTTTACTTGGCCGGTGCGGGCCCCTTGGTCGGTGGCTTTGGTGGTGAATTCGGCTTTCACTTGGTGTTTTCTCCTTGGCTTTTCGCTATCAGCATGGCATCGCCGAAGGATAAGAACCGGTAGTTCTGGTCTAAGGCTATTTCATAGAGGTTGCGCCATTTTGGTCCGATGAATGCTTCGAGCATTACCAGCAGGGTGGACTGCGGCAGGTGGTAGTTGGTCAACATGAGGTCAACGATTTGAAAATCAAAGGGGTGCCGTATGAAAAGTTCGGTGCGGCCGGTGTTTCCTTGGCGAGCTGCGGATTCTAAGGCGCGTACGGTGGTGGTGCCGACGGCGATTACTCGGCGGGCTTGGTGGCAAGCGTCGAGGGTTTTTTCGGGTACGGCGAAGGCTTCGGAGTGCATGTGGTGGTCGTCGAGGTTGTCCACCATGACGGGGCGAAAGGTGTCGAGGCCCACCACGAGTTCGAGTTCTTCTATTTGGGCGCCGGCTTCTTGACATTGCCTGAGGAGTTCTTTGGTGAGGTGTAGCCCGGCGGTGGGGGCGGCGGCGGAGGCTGGTCGGTCGGCGTACACCGTTTGGTAGCGGTCGGGTTCTTCGAGCACGGTGTTGAGGTAGGGCGGGAGCGGCATTTCTCCGTATTTGTTGAGGGCGGCCATGACCCCTTGGGGGGCGTCGAGGGTGATTTGGCGGCGTCCTTGGCCGAGGTCTTCGCCTACCGTTACCGTTAAGCCGGGCCCGGGGTGTAACACGGTGCCGGGGGCTACCCGTCGGCTGGGTTTGACCAGTGCTTCCCATTGGGTTTCTTGGTGTTGTTCGAGGAGTAATACTTCGACCGCTCCTCCGCTGTCTTTTTTGAGTTTCAGGCGGGCGGGTACTACCCGAGTGTTGTTGACCACTAGGAGGTCTCCGGGGCCTAAGAATTGTGGCAGGTCGCTGACTTGGTGATGGGTGGGCCCGTGGCCGAGGTCTACTAGGAGTCGGGCCGCGGTGCGGTCGGCGAGGGGTTGTTGCGCTATTGCTGCCTCGGGCAGGGGGTATGCGTAATCGTCGGGGCCCATGGGTTATTTAGCCTAGGCAGGCCAGACGCTGCTAGTCGCTAAAGAGCGTAGACCCTCCGCCGGTTGGCGGGGTGAGGCCCAGGTGGGCGAAGGCGGCGGGGGTAGCGACGCGGCCTTTGGGGGTGCGTAACAAGAGGCCTTGTTGAATCAAAAAGGGTTCGTAGACGTCTTCTACGGTGTCGTCGGGTTCGCTGACGCTTATGGCCAGTGTTTTGAGCCCTACGGGTCCTCCGCCGAAACTGCTGCAGAGGGCGGTCAGAATGGCTCGGGTGGGTTTGTCGAGTCCTCGTTCATCAACGCCGAAGAAAGCGAGGCCGTCGTGGGCGATTGCCGCATCAATAACCCCTTTACTTTGGGGTCGTTCTATTTGGGCGAAGTCGCGTACTTGACGCAAGAGTCGGTTGCCGATGCGGGGGGTGCCTCGGGAGCGATGGGCGATTTCTTTTGCTCCCTTTGCGTCGATGCTGACTCCGAGAATGCCGGCTGCTCGTTCGACTATGGATTGCAGGTCTTCGGGTTCGTAGTACTCGAGGCGTGCCGTGAGGCCGAAGCGGTCGCGTAGGGGTCCGGTAATGAGCCCGGTGCGGGTGGTGGCTCCTACCAGGGTGAAGCGGGGCAGTTCGAGTCGTATGGAGCGGGCGGCGGGGCCTTTTCCTAAAATTATGTCGAGTTCGAAGTCTTCCATGGCGGGGTAAAGCACTTCTTCAACGGCTCGGCTGAGCCGGTGGATTTCGTCGATGAACAGCACGTCGCCGGGTTCGAGTTTGGTCAAGATGGCAGCTAGGTCGCCGGCGCGTTCTAGGGCGGGGCCGGAGGTGATGTGGAGTTCGGCGTTCATTTCGGTGGCCACGATGTGGGCCAGGGTGGTTTTTCCCAGTCCGGGAGGGCCAGCAAAGAGAAAGTGGTCGGCGGGTTGTTGGCGTTCTCGGGCGGCGGCCAGCATGACCCGAAGGTGGCCTTTGAGTTCGCTTTGTCCCACAAATTCGTCGAGGCTGCGGGGCCGCAGGCCGACTTCTACTTCTCTTTCTTGTGGTTCTTGGTCTGGGGAGAGGAGTTCTTCGCGCATGCTGTTCCTTATGCCCGGGCTAATCGTTGTAGGGCTTCGCGTAAGAGGGCGGCGACGTCGTCGCCGGCCAAGTCAGCCAGTACGGGGCGAATTTCTTCGATGCTGTAGCCCAATCCGTTTAGGGCTTCGTGCACTTCGGTAAGGGCCGATCGTCCGGTGGTGGGTTTTCCGGTTTCGTCGAGCACCCCTTCTACTGGCAGGTCGAGTGAGCCTTTGAGTTCTATCAGTAACCGGGTGGCAGTTTTTTTGCCGACGCCGGGCACCAGGCAGAGGGCGGCGACGTCGTCGTCGGCCAAGAGTTGCGCGAGTGCGTTGGGCCCGTGTACGCCGAGGACGGCCAGGGCCAGCGAGGGCCCTACCCCGTGGGCTGATAAAAGCGCTTCGAAGCAGACGCGTTCTGGTCGGGTGGTGAAGCCGTAGAGGGTTTGGTCAGTTTCTCGAATGTGGTGGTGTATATGGAGGTAAACCTCTTGGCCTATTTCGCCCAGTGTTACTGCGGTGGTGGGGGTGACGGTGACTCGGTAGCCCACGCCGGCTACTTCTATAAGTACTTGTCCTTTGTTTAGCCGGTCGGTGAGTAGTCCTCGTAGTGAGCCGATCATTGTTTTTTGGCGGCGGTTAGTGCGGCGGAGGGGCGCATGGCGAGGTGGCAGATGGCTACTGCTACGGCGTCGGCGGCGTCTACGGGGCGCAGGGGTTTGGTGATGGAGAGTTGGCTTTGCACCATGCGTTCCATTTGTTGTTTGTCGGCTCCGCCCCACCCGGCGACGGCCAGTTTTACTTCGTTGGGCGAGTACAAGGCGACGGGGAGGCCGGTGGATGCGGCGGCGGCCATGGTGACGCCGGCTGCTTGGCCGGTGGCCATGGCGGAGCTGACGTTTACTTGAAAGAGCACGCGTTCTACGGCTACTTCTTCGGGTTGGTAGTCGGCGATGAGGGCGTGAATTTCTTTTTGCAATTCTGCGAGGCGCAGGGCTAAATCCATTTCGGGTGGGGTGCGGATTACCCCGGCTGCTACGGCACGCAAGTTTTTTCCGTTGCTTTCTACAACGCCGTAGCCGCAGCGCGATAACCCGGGGTCTATGCCTAATACGAACATATGTACGACTCTAGCCGATGAGTGCCCGGAAGGCGAACACCTTGGTTATTCGGCGAGGGCGTCGAATATTTCGTCGGCTATAGAAAAGTTTGCGTAGACGTCTTGTACGTCGTCGAGGTCGTCGAGGAGGTCTATGACTCGCAGCACAGATCGGGCTTCGGCTTCGCTTTCGATGTCGACGGTAGAGGTGGGCAACATGGTGACGTCGGCTGAGTCGAAGGCCACGTTGGCTTCTTCGAGAGCTTGTCGTACTTCGGGGAGGTCGGTGGGTTCGCAGGTTAAGCGCCACAGGCCGCCATCGTCAACCAGGTCTTCGGCGCCGGCGTCGAGGGTTACCATCATGATTTCGTCTTCGTCGGTTGTTCCGGGCAGCATGATGACGCCTTTGCGTTCGAATTGCCAGGCCACGGATCCGGGTTCGGCGAGCGATCCCCCGTTTTTGGTGAGCAGGGAGCGTACTTCTGACCCGGTGCGGTTGCGGTTGTCGGAGAGGGTCTCTACGTAGAGCGCTACGCCGTGGGGGGCGTACCCTTCGTAGGTGATGGATTCGTAGTTGACTCCTTCGAGTTCTCCGGTGCCGCGTTTGATGGCTCGTTCAATGGTGTCGAGGGGCACCGAGGAGTCGCGTGCTTTTTGAAACATGGTGCGTAGTGAGGCGTTGGCGTCCATGTCTCCCCCGCCGGCTCGGGCTGCTACTTCTACTTGTTTAATGAGTTTGGCAAACAGTTTGGCGCGCTTTTGATCGGCGGCGCCTTTTTTGTGTTTGATAGTTGCCCATTTGGAATGTCCGGACATGTTTTTCCTTTAGGTCATTGAGCGGCGAACGCCCGGTCGACGAAGAGTTGATGCAGGCGGAGGTCGTTGGTGAGTTCGGGGTGAAACGAGCTGACCAAAATGTTTTCTTGTTGGCAGAGTACGCCATGACCGTCCACGCTGGCCAGTACTTCTACTTTGGGGCCGATGCGTTGGGCTAGAGGTGCCCGAATGAACACCCCGCGAAAGGGGTGGTCGAGGCCGTTTATGTCAAGGTCGGCTTCGAAGGATGCGATTTGTCGGCCGTAGCCGTTGCGGCGTACGTCAAGGTCGATCAGCCCGAGGGGTTGTTGGTCGGGGCGACCGTCGGCCATGTGGGCGCTGAGTAGGATCATCCCGGCGCAGGTGCCGAATACCGGGAGCCCGTTTTGTATACGTTCCACCAGCGGGGTGCGTAGTTGTGAGGAGTCCAGCAGCATCAACATGGTGGTTGATTCGCCCCCGGGGATAACCAGTGCGTCGACGTCGGCCAGGTCTTGGGGGGTGCGAACTTCGGTGGGGTTGACGCCGGTGGCCGTTAAGGCGGCGTGGTGGCTGGCGAACGCCCCTTGGAGGGCTAGTACCCCAACCTTCATGGGGTTTACCAACCCCGGTCGGCCAAGCGGGTTTCTAGGCCTTCAATTTCGAGGCCGGGCATGGCTTCACCGAGGCCGCGGCTTACTTTGGCTACTACTGAGGCGTCGGTGTAGTTGGTGGTGGCTTCTACGATGGCGCGGGCTCGGGGGGCCGGGTCGTCGCTTTTGAATATGCCGGAGCCTACGAATACTGATTGGGCGCCCAGTTGCATGACCAGCGAAGCATCGGCGGGGGTGGCGAGGCCGCCGGCGCAGAAAAGCGGTACTGGAAGTTCTCCGGTTTCGGCGATTTCTTGAATGAGGGGCAGTGGGGCTTGTAAGCGTTTGGCCCATTCGAAGAGTTCTGCGCTGTCGGCTTGGGTGATGCGACGAATGTCGCCGGTGATGGAGCGTATGTGACGTACTGCTTCTACTACGTTGCCGGTGCCGGCTTCGCCTTTGGAGCGAATGAGGCAGGCCCCTTCGGAGATGCGTCGGAGCGCTTCGCCGAGGTTGGTGGCGCCGCACACGAATGGCACGTCGAAGGACCATTTGTCGATGTGGTGCGCTTCGTCGGCGGGGGTGAGTACTTCGCTTTCGTCGATGTAGTCCACGTTGAGGGTTTGCAGGATTTGCGCTTCGGCAAAGTGCCCGATGCGTACTTTGGCCATAACGGGGATGGTCACGGCGGCTTGGATCTCTTCGATCATTTTTGGGTCAGACATGCGGGCTACGCCGCCGTCGCGTCGAATATCGGAGGGCACTCGTTCGAGGGCCATAACGGCTACTGCTCCGGCGTCTTCGGCGATGCGGGCTTGGTCGGCGTCGACCACGTCCATGACTACCCCACCTTTGAGCATTTCGGCGAGGCCTCGTTTTACGAGTTGGGTTCCGGTTTGGCGTGTTACGTCTGTCATGGACTGCAGTCTAAGAGGCAGTTTTGCTGCTCCCGGTGCCAATTTCGGCTTTAGTCAACCAAAGCCGAAACTTCTTGGGGGCCCAGGATGCTGCCTTGCCCTATTTTTGCGAAGGCCACCCAGGCCGTTCCGGGGTCGAGGGTTACTGGTTGGCCGGTTCCGTCGTCGGTGAGGGTCCACGGGTCGGCGGCGAAGTTGCGTTCCCAGGTGATGCCGGTGACCGTGCCGTCGCGCAGCAACCAGCCGTCGCCGAAGCCCGTGGTGAGGGCTTGCGGAGAGTTCGAGTCAGCGTTTGAGATGCGGTAACTGATGTAAAGAACGAGCACGTTGTCGACGGCCAGGGGGGCGCCGACTTCGTCGAGGTGGCCGTAGCCGTCTTGGTAGCGCAACCATTGAGTAATTCCGGCGTCCCATACGTAAGCGATATCTCGGTTGGGGGTTGACCATTGCACTCCGAGAGCCGGCACGGCGGAGGCGGGAAGTTCTCCGTAGGCAAAGACTGCGTGGGGTGCGTTGGAGGAGTCGGGGGCCGAGCCGAGGATTACTTCTGGTTCAATCATTCCGTTGTAGGGGGCGGGGCGGCCTTCAAACCGGCTGAAGTATTGGTTACCGCTCCCGGAGGCCGACCGACTGTCGAAGATGCCACGATTTTCGGCACTGCGGCGTTCTCCATCTACCCCATCGTTGGCCCCCCAGTAAACAAACAGCGGCCGATTGAGGTTTCCCATAAGGTCAAAATCGCTTGACCGGGCCGAACGAACCGGCATTACCATTTCCGGGAGGCGGCTATGAAAGACGGAGATAAACCGAGTTTTTTCGTTTTCTATGCGCACTTCGTAAACAATGTCGGCGGACATCAAACCATATTGAGGCCTTGATTCGGCACTATTGTTGCCAACTTTTACCACTAGGGCGGGTTCGGCGGGTATGCCGTCAAGGGCGGGCAAACCGGTAAGCGGGTAGACGGGCCCCGTCCAGGTGGGGTCGGCGGTGATGGTGGTTGCTACGGCGACTGTGGTGGTGGTTCCTTGGGGAACGGTTGTGGTGGGGGTGGTTTCTGGGGCGGCTGTGGTGGTGGAGTGGGTGGAGGAGGTGGTGGTTTCGGTGGGGGTGGTTTGCTCGCTGCCGCCGCAGGCCACCAGCAGTACGCCACAAAGTAGTAGCGGTGCAGCTAGGTGCTTCATGTTTAGAGTTCGCCTAAAACTGCGGAGCGCAGTTCGACGCTGGGGTGCCCGGAGGCGGTCATTGCTGCGGTGGGGTCAAGCACCCAAAGGTTGGCTGTGGCGGAGGATCCTTCAATGAATGAGCCGACGCTTCCGGCTTGTTCCAGGGCCTGTGCTAACCCAGGGGGGAAGCGGGTGAGCGCTACTCCCTTTTGGTCGGTTAACAAAAACTGTTCTTCGTCAACTTTGCTTGTTCCGCCGAGGGGGAAGGTGCACCAAAAGACTTCGCGGGTTTGGGTGGCCAGTTTCGTTTCGTCGCAGCGAGCCAGGCTGTGGGCCAGCAGGCCTTCGAGTTCTACCAGTCCTAAGGTGTCGAGGGCCCCGGCGGTTATTACCAGGACTGATTCTTTTCGGTCGGCGGCCACGGCGATGTTTATTGATTTGTTTTTGAGAACCAAGAGTTCTGGTTGGTTTATGCCGTGGGTGAGGCAAAGTCCGTCGACGATGTTGTACAAGCGGGGAAAGTCTTGAGCAGAGGTGGGTTCGCCTCCTAACAGGTTTTTTACTTTTCCGAGAGCCCGGTTTTCTAAAAAGGTGATGATCAGTGATGGCACCACGATGCCGGCCAGCAAAGCTAACCAAGAGGGGGCGCCGGCCAGGCCAGCGGCCGAAACGGCAACTATGGCGGCGAGGGCAAAAATTAGCATGGCCGGGGGGCGGCGCAAATTGTTAGTCATGAGTGGTTTTCTGAGGTTGCGTACGAGGTATCCCCGCATGATACGCCTTGGCTGTACCTTCGTGGCGGTCAGGCGTCGTCTATTACTTCTTGATAAACGGTGAGGTAGCGCTGAGCTAACTGTTTCATAGAGAATTGGTGGGCTCGTTGGAGGCCGCTGGCTCGCAGTTGTGCGGTTCGTTGCGGGTCTTGCAAGGTTTTTTCGATGGCTGCGGCGAGGGCGGTGCTGTCGCCGGGGGGCACTAATACTGCGTGTTGTCCTTCTTGGGCCACTTTGGCGTAACCCGGTATGTCGCTGGCTACCACCGTGGTGTCACAGGCCATGCCTTCGAGCAGTACGACACCAAAAGATTCACCGCGCAGCGAGGGGGCGCAAAAAATGTCGGCTCCTTTCATGCGGGACAATTTTTCTTCTTCGCTGATGCGTCCCAGCCACTTGATGCGTGCGTCTCCGGCTGAGCGGGCTTTGAGGGCTTCGGTTTGTGGGCCGTCGCTGGCTACCCACAGGGTTAGGTTGGCGGGCAGTTCGTTCATGGCGTCGAGCAATACGTCGAGGCCTTTTCGTGGTTCGTGGCGTCCCACAAAAAAGATGGTGGGGCCGCTGGTTTTCCAGGGTTGGGCGGCGGCACAGCGGTCGGTTTCGACGCCGTTGAATAGCACTTCGTATTGGTGCCCGAGGGAGTGTTGGGCCATTTCGGCGGCGTCGTCGGATACGGCAAAACGGCGGTCGATGCGTCCGCTGAGCCAGCGGACCGGTCGCTTGAGAATGTCGTAGGCGCGGCTTCCTCCGGCGGCGTGAAAGGTGGCCACCATGGGGGCTTGGGCCATAAAGAGGGCGGTGGTGGTGGGGCCTGGGGCCATGGGTTCGTGGAGGTGCAAAATGTCGAACTGGTTATCGCGTAGGGCTTGGATGGTCCGTAGGGCGCAGGGTACGTCGGGGGCGATGGGTGCTACTGAGCCGTTGGCTGAGGTGGGCAGGCTGTCGCCGAGGGGGATAACCCCAGCATCAGGTGGTGGGCCGTCGCAGGGGCCGAGCACTTGGGCGTGGTGGCCGGCGGCCCGGAGTTCTCTGGCTAAGCCGAGTACTTGGCCTTGTACCCCGCCGGGCAGGGTCAGGCTGTAGGGGCTGATGACTCCGATGCGCATGGGTTTACGTTACTGGCCGTCGGGCGGCAGGTGGTCCGAGGGCCAGTTTGGTTGCAGTAGGTGCCATTGTTGGGGGGCGGCGCTGATGAGTTCTTCGAGTCGGTGGGCCAGGTCTTGGGTGATGCGGGTGATGTCTTCTCGGAGTCGTCCTTGTCGTTCGACGTTGAGTGGGGGCTGCACTACGCCGTGGCATCCTTGGCCTTTTATGTAGATGGCGGTGGGGATTATGGCGGCGCCGGTCCGGAGGGCCAGGGTGGCTGGTCCGGCGGGTAGTTGGGTGGTTTCGCCAAAGAATTCTACTTCTACGCCGGCGCCGCCCAGGTTGCGGTCGCAGAGCAAACTGACGGATTTTCCGCTGCGCAGGAGGCTCATGACTTCGGTTCCGGCTTGAGGCCCGAGAGGGATGACGTTCATGCCCAGCGAGGCGCGGAATTGGCGGAACCATTCAAAGAGTTCTGGGGGTTCGAGGGGTTCGACTACTACGTTTACTGAGGCGCCGGCTACTTGGTTCATCCAGAAGGCTGCCCATTCCCAGCCGCCGAGGTGGGGCATGGCCACGATGGGTCCGGTGCCGCTGGCCAGGGCTTGTTCGATGTGGTGGTAGCCCTCTTGGGTGAACCCGTCTTGTATTTGTTGGGGGGTCATGCCGGGGAGGCGCAGGCTTTGGAACCAGTAGGTGGCGTAGGAGGCGAACACTTCGTCGATGGCGTCGTTGAGTTCTTTTCCAGATAACTGGGGGTTCATGGTGCGGCGCAAATGGCGGGCCACCATGGTGCGGCGGTCTTTGTTGCGGCGGCCGGCCAGGCGCCCGGCGCTTCGGGCGAGTTGCCCGCCGAGGCCTCGGGGTAGGGCTCGAGCGACTACTCCCCCGGCTCGGTAGCCGGCGGCTACGGGTAGCACGCCCATGTCAGAGTGTCGGGTTTAGTTGCGCTGGTCGCGGCGTTGTTGCCGGCGTTGGCTGCGTTCGCTTACCGGTACTTCTCGTTCGGCGCTGGCTTGTTTCCATACTTTGGCGAAGCGTTGGCCGGCGGTAAACAGGGTGAGGGCCAGCATGACCCACAGGGTGGCTAACAGTATTTCTGAGAACAGCAAGCCGATGCCTAATACGATGAACCGTTCGGCGCGTTCCATGAGCCCGCCTTTGGCGTCGTAGCCCAAGAGTTCGGCTTTGGCTCTTTGGTAGGAGATCAACATGGCGGCGGCCATGACTGCTACGGGCAGCATCATGATGTGCCCGGGTTGGGTTTCGGCGTAGTGCCAGGCCAAGCCGCCAAAGAGCAGCGCGTCGGTTAGGCGGTCGGAGACCGAGTCGAAGAAGGCCCCGCGTTTTGAGGCGGTTCCAGAGGCTTTGGCGACTGCGCCGTCGAGGGCGTCGGGTACTCCGGTTAAGACGAGAAACAAGAATCCGAAGCGCAGGTTGCCTAATCCGATGGCTACGGCGGCGGCCCCCGACATGAGGATGCCGATAACGGTGATGACGTCGGCGCTGATGCCGGTGCGGCGCAGGCTTTCTCCTATGGGGGTTAGCCCTCGGTCTACGGCTCCTCGCCAGGTTCCATCTAACATTGTTTTTTAGGTTAGCAGCGGCTTAGGCCCGGTGGCCGCTTAGCTTTCGTTGGCCCATTCTTCGGGGTTTTCTTCTACGTATTGGGCCACGATTTCGCCGTCTACGCCGTCAATGAATACTAGGCCACGTTTTTCGGGTGGGGATTCGTTGGAGTAGAGCAAGATGCGCCAGGTGGGTCGGCTTCGTAGGCCGCGCCAAGCCATTTGGGCTGAGGCGTGGCCGACGGGGAAGCCCACGGCTCGGTTGGCGGCTACTAGGGCGTCGGCGTCATCAACTTTTAGGGTCCAGGCGCCTTGCAGGTGGTAGAGCCCGACTAAAGCTAGGGCGGCGCTTCCGAGGAGGAGACCGTTGTTGACCAGCGGTGATCCGTCGGCCAGCAGTACTCCGCCTACGGTGATGGCGGCCAGCACCAGGTAAATAATTCCAGGGATGCGGCGCCGGTTGTTGTCGGGGAAGATGTAGGGGCCGGCCAGTGCGGTGGGGTCGAGGTCGGCGGGCAGGGAGTCTCGTTGTTGGGCATCGGTTTCGGCGGGTTGGTTCACAAAACGGACTTTATCGGCTACGGGCGGTGAGGGGGCGGGGCCGCCGAGGGGTGTAGCGGGGCGGGGTGGCGGCCACCACCGCAACCGTTACTTGTTTTGCGCCGGCTCGCCGCAGGGCCCGGGCGGCGGTTCGTACCGAAGCACCGGTGGTGGTCACGTCGTCGATGAGCAGTACTCGGGCGTCGGGGTTTATGGGTCGGGAGCGCAGCGTGGGTCCGGAGCGTCGTTGGGTGACCGTCAGGGTGTGTTGGGCGGGCCCAGGGGCGCGCAATAGCAACCGCCGGGCGGGCAGGTCAAGGTGGTGGGCTACTGAGCGGGCTAAGAGTTCTGCGTGGTCGGCGCCGCGTTGAGCGCGGTGGCGGGTCGAGGCCGGTATCCAGGTGACCACGGTGGCGGGCCGGGGTTGACCGGTAGCTACTTGTTGGGCGAGGGCTTTCCCGAGAGCTTTTATGGGTGAACGTAGGCCTTTATATTTGATGGCTTTTACTAAGTCGGCAGCCGGGCCTTGGTAGGAGGCCAGGGCGGTGAACCCGTTGAGGTCGGCGGGCGGCAAGAAGAGCGGGACGGGGCCCAGACAGGTCAGGCAGTTGCTGCAGGGCCCAGGTTGGCTCAATGGGCAGTTGGTGCAACCGGTTTTGCGCAAGAGGTTGATGGCCTTGGCGGCCCACCAGTTTTGCTTCATGGGTAAAACTTAGATGAGGGGTGTGACATCCTTGGGGCCGAGTTGCGCCACTATTTGGTCAACGGCTTTTTTCATAGTGCCCATGCCTTTGACCACCACGTCTGCTTGGGCGGCGAAGGGCTCAACAAATTGGTCGTGCATGGGGGCCACGGTGGTGGTGAATTGTTTTTGGATGCTTTCGGGGGTGCGGCCGCGTTCTTCTACGTCGCGTTTTAGGCGCCGCTGGTAGCGCAGGTTTTGTGGGGCGGCCACGAACACTTTGAGCCCCAGTTGGTGGCGCACCTCGGCTACGGCGAAGAGCAGTATTCCTTCGGCGATTATTATTTCGTGGGGCTCGACTACCAGCACTTGGGGGCTTCTGGTGTGGGTAGAAAAGTCGTAGATAGGCACCTCAACGCTTTGGCCGTTGAGGAGTTGCGCTAAGTGTTCGAGGTAGAGCTCGTGTTCTAGCGAGTCGGGGTGGTCAAAGTTGACTTGGGTGCGTTCCGGGTAGGGCCGGTCGGCGAGGTCTCGGTAGTAGTTGTCGAAAGGCAACACGGTGGCGGTACGGCCCTCTTGGGCCAAGGTTTCCACCAAGGCCCAAGTGAGGGTGGTTTTGCCGGCACCGCTGCCTCCAGCGATGCCACAAACCCGTATTCCGTCCAAGTTTTTAGTACCGGTAGTGGTCTGGTTTGAAGGGACCGTCGACGTTGACACCGAGGTATTCGGCTTGGTCGTCGGTCATTGTGGTGAGCCGTACGCCGAGGGCGTCGAGGTGTAGGCGCGCTACTTTTTCGTCCAAAAGTTTAGGCAAGGTCACCACGTCTATTCCGTAGCTTTCGGCGTTGGCGTGTAACTCTATTTGGGCCAGTACCTGGTTGGAGAAGCTGGCTGACATCACGAAGCTAGGGTGCCCGGTAGCGTTGCCGAGGTTCAGCAAGCGGCCTTCAGACAAAATGATTACTGAGTGGCCGTCGGGGAACACGAACTCATCTACCTGGGGTTTGATGGTGATGCGTTGCACGTCGGAAAGTTTTTGCAGCCCGGCCATGTCGATTTCGTTATCGAAGTGCCCGATGTTGCCCACGATGGCTTGGTGCTTCATTTTTCCCATGTGTTCGGCGGTCAAAATGTCTTTGCAGCCGGTGGTGGTAATGAAGATGTCTGCTTTGTCGATGACCCGTTCGAGGGTGTTGACTTCGTAGCCTTGCATGGCCGCTTGGAGGGCACAGATGGGGTCAATTTCGGTGACGATGACCCGGGCGCCTTGGCCGCGGAGTGATTCTGCGCAGCCTTTGCCGACGTCGCCGAAGCCGCAAACTACGGCGACTTTGCCGCCGATCATGACGTCGGTGGCGCGGTTGATGCCATCAATTAGTGAGTGGCGACATCCGTAGAGATTGTCGAATTTTGATTTGGTTACCGCATCGTTGACGTTGATGGCCGGGAAGCGCAATTCGCCGGCTTCTTTCATGTGGTAGAGGCGGTGTACCCCGGTGGTGGTTTCTTCAGAGACGCCACGGACGCCATTCATGATGGTGGTCCATCGGGTGGGGTCCTCGGCGAGGGATGCTCGCAGAGTGTCGAGGACGATGCCCCATTCTTCTGAGTCGTCTTCGGTGGCGGCGGGCACGGCGCCTGCTGCTTCGTATTCGGCGCCTTTGTGGACCAACACGGTGGCGTCGCCGCCGTCGTCCAAAATAAGGTTGGGGCCGGCTCCATCGGGCCATTGGAGTACTCGGGTGGTGGCCCACCAGTATTCTTCGAGGGTTTCGCCTTTCCAAGCGTAGACCGGTACCCCTTCGGGGTTTTCTGGGGTGCCGTGGGGGCCCACCAGCACGGCTGCTGCGGCGTGGTCTTGGGTGGAGAAAATATTGCAGCTGGCCCAACGCACTTGTGCGCCGAGGAAGACCAGGGTTTCGATGAGCACGGCCGTTTGGATGGTCATGTGCAGTGAACCGGTAATGCGGGCTCCGGCGAGGGGTTGGGCATCGGCGTATTCGGCTCGTAGGGCCATGAGGCCGGGCATTTCGTTTTCGGCTAAGCGAATTTCGTGGCGGCCAAAGGTATGCAGGCTTATGTCAGCAATTTTGCTGTCTTCGAGTAGGGACATGACGACTCCTTATTTTGTGCGCTGGGTTGCGCTGATTATTGGTTTTGCGGCCGGGGTCGTCTGACACCAAATCATGCAGCCGAGAACAGTCTAACCGGTGGGGCTACTTACTTGGAACGCTTCACCGTCGGTGGTCAGGTGGTAGGGGCCGTCGCTTTGGGGCACCCAGGCAACGTTTCCGGCGGTGAGGGCGAGTTGTTGCCCATTGGCGGTCAGGGTGGTGGTGCCAAAAGCGGCAACCACCAAGTCGCCGCGGCGTTGGGGTCCAATGGTTAGTTCGGTTTGTTGCAGGCGTTGCAGGGTAAATGTTTTACCGGTTTGGTATTGGTGCACGGGGCTCGCCGGGTTTTGTATTTGGGGAGCCTCGTCGGTTTCGATGATGGCCAGCAGGGTGGTCGGGTCAACTTTTTTGCTAGTGAAGCCGGCTCGTACCACGTTGTCGCTGGGGCCCATGACTTCGAGGGCTAAGCCGCCGAGGTAGGCGTGGAGTACTCCTGGGCTGAGGTAAAGGGCTTGGCCGGGTTGCAGTATGTGGTGTTCTAATAAGGGGACCAGAAGGAGCGCCGGGTCGGTGGGGTAAAAGGCCGCCAGGTCGAGGATGGCTTTGGCGAGGGGTTCGGTGCGTTGCCTGCAGTGGGCAATAAGTGCGGCGGTTTCGGTTTCCCATGTATTGGCCAGCACGGCCGCCACTATTGCTTTGTACCCGTCGGGTTGGGTCAACAGGTTTTGTAGTTTGTGGGGCAGTTCGTAGTCGGCGGCGTTTTTTTGTGCTTGGTTTAGTGGCCGGAACCCGCACAACACTTCAAAAGGGGTGAGGGCGCACACGATTTCTGGTTTGGCTTGGGGATCAGAAAAGTTCAGGGCCGGGTCGGCGGCTTGGGTGGCGTTGGGGTGGGTTTGCAACGAAAGTGGTTGGTCGGCGGCGAGGAGCTTGACCAAGTAGGGCAGGGTTTCGTTGGCTTGGGCGACGGCGTCCGCCAAGGTTGTGGCGGGGTCTGCTTCTAGTGCGGTGGGCCCGGCCGGGTGGGTGCCGAACCATTTTTCTGCTTCGGGGGTGGAGGCCGGTGGGCGATTTTCTAGGGCCGCTAGGGCGTGGGTTGACCCCCAGTGGTAGTGCTGAACAAAGCCGGAGAGGAGTTCCACGGGGCCGAGGTTAGGCAGTGAAGGTGGGGGCCAAGTCTTCGTCGGCTACTCGGGCCATGAGTCGGGCGTGTTCGGCTTGGTCAACGTCTTGGGCTTCGTCGACCAGCATCACGGGAATGTCTTGGCGTATTTCGTAGCGGCGTTGCAGGCGGTCGTTGTAGAGAGCGTCTTCGTCGGCGAAGTAGTAGAGCGGTCCTTTGTCTTGGGGGCAGGCCAAGATTTCTAAGAGTCGGGCATCGAGGGTCATGGTGTTCCTAGGGTTGCGGGTTGGTAAAGAGTTGACGTACTTCGTCTATGCCTTGTTGGCAAAGGGTGGGGTTGTTTGCTTCAAGGTTAAGCCGTAGCAGGGGTTCGGTGTTGGAAGGGCGCAAATTAAACCACCAATCGGCGAAACGCACGGTCAGGCCATCCATGCGGTCTTGGGGGTGGGCGGCGTAGTGGGCGGCTACTTGGTCAATGACTTGGGCGGGGTTTTCTACTTGGGTGTTGATTTCTCCTGAGGCGGTGTAACGCTCGAATGGTGCTATTAAAGCGCTTAACGGGGCTTCGGCGCCGGCCAGTTGTTGCAAAATTATGAGTGCAGCAATAATGCCGGAGTCGGCAAAAAAGTTGTCGCGAAAATAATAATGGCCGGAGTGTTCGCCGCCAAAAATAGCGTTTTCTTGGGCCATGATGGCTTTGATATATGAGTGCCCTACTCGGGTGCGTACGGCCCGTCCTCCGCCTTCGGCGATGACTTCGGGGACCACGTTTGAACAGATCAGGTTGTGCACGATGGCCGCTGCGGGTTCTTGGGCCAGCATGTTTTGCGCGACCAAAGCGGTGGTCAGCGACCCAGATATGGGTTGGGATTTTTCGTCGATTAGAAACACCCGGTCGGCGTCGCCGTCGAAGGCCAAGCCCACATCGGCTCCGGTTTCTCGCACTCGTTGTTGTAGCGCTACCAGATTTTCTGGCTGTATAGGGTCTGCTGGGTGGTTGGGGAAGGTGCCGTCGAGTTCGGGGTAAAGCACTTCGAGTTTGAAAGGCAGATGGGCGAATACGGCAGGCACCACTAAGCCGCCCATACCGTTTGCGGTGTCGGCGACGACTTTTAGGGGCCGCAGGCTGGGCAGGTCAACGAAGGAACACACGTGGTCGGCAAAGGCGGCCAGCAGGTCTTGGTGGGTTACTTCTCCCCCGCCGGGGCCGGTTGGTACGCCGGCTTGTATTTGGTCTCGTACTTGGTCAAGGCCGGTGTCGAGGGCTACTGGGCGAGCGGCGGAGAGGCAGAATTTAATACCGTTGTAGCCGGCTGGGTTGTGGCTGGCGGTAAATACCGTGCCGGGCAGGTTTAGGTGGCCGGAGGCGAAGTACATCATGTCGGTAGAACACAGGCCGATGTCGATCACGTTGAGTCCTTGGGCGGTGACTCCATCGGTGAAAGCGGCCACCATTTCTGGGCCCGAGGGGCGCATGTCGCGGCCCACGATGACCGTGGTGGTGGCTGGTTCTTTTTGACGTACTAAACGCGCCCATGCGCCGCCGATGGCTTGGGCCAGTTGGGCATCAAATTGCTCGGGTACTAAACCGCGGACGTCGTAGGCCTTAAAGATTGCGGTGGGGTCAAGCATGGTGGTCGGACCCTAGCGGCAGGCCGGGGTCTGCCGGGTAGTGGCCTTGACGGGCTTGGCGGCGCACCAAAGAAATATCACGTAACAAGCGCAGGCCGTCGCGGGCGGCCCGCACGGTGGTGCGTTCGGAGTGTTCGACTGCTACCGGTACTTCAGCCAGCGAGAGTCGCCAGCGTTCGGCGAGGTGGAAGAGTTCGATGTCGAAGGCAAAGCCGTTGAGAGTTGAGGAGGCAAACAGCGCTTGGGCTACGTCGGAGCGAAAAGCTTTGAGGCCGCATTGGGTGTCGCGGTATTGGCCTAACAGGAGCACGTGGGTGGCCAGGTTAACGAGGCGCCCGCCGGCTTGGCGCATCCATCCGGTTTCCACCACGGTGCGGGTTTCGGCGTGTTGACGGCTACCCACTACCCAGTCGTGACCGTTTTCTATTTGGGCTAAGAGGTCAACTATTTGGGCCGGGGCGTAGGCCAGGTCGGCGTCGGTAAAAGCAATGGTGCGGCCTTGGGCTGCTGCTACGCCGGCCCGTAGAGCACCGCCTTTGCCGAGGTTTTTTTCTAGCACTACTATTTGGTCGGCACTAGCCGCTGCTTGAGGGGTCCGGTCGCCGGAGCCGTCGTCGACCACGACAATTTCTAGGTCATCGATCTTTGTGCCCAGTTCGCTACGTACCCGCTCAATGGTTTGGCCGATGCGGTCGGCTTCCCGGTAAGCCGGTATGACCACGCTGAGGCGGTAACGGCCCGGCGGGGTGGGGCGGTTCGTGGGGTGGTCTTGTTCGTTGCGGATAATGCGAAAAACCACCATGCGGTAGGCGGCTGCTCGTACCAGGGCGGCCGCGGCTACTGCCACCGTTTTGGCAAAAAGTGCAGCGCTCCAGGTTCGTTGCGGGCTGAGGATCATCATGGTCATCAGGTCAACCAGCCCGGCAGTTACCACCATGACTCCGAAAACGGTGGGCGAACCGATCCAGCGAACAAAAGGGTCGTCAGAGAGGGTGACCGAACGGTGAAGGGTCCAAGCCACTAGGGCGGCCGCGTTAAGCACCAACAGTTCGGCCCAAACGAGGGGCCAACCAGCTTTATAGAGCACCACGAAGCCAGCCACGTCTACCACGGTGGCCAGCAAGCCCACCATGGCGAAGCGCTGCAGGCGGTTACTCATCGCTGCCGGGTTCTTCAGCGTTTTCAATATCTGTCTCGGTTTCTGGGGCTGGCTGGCGGCGTTTCTCTACCCACTGGTCGAGTTTTTCATCGGCTTTAGCGGGTAGCAGAGGCTCAAGTTCTGGTTCAGGGCGGCGCCACATAGCTATCAAAAACACCATGCCCAGCAAGGTGAGGAACCCCGAGAATTTGTCTACACCGGTTCGGCCGTAAGTTAGGGTCACGTTTTTTTCAGTGGGGATAACCACCATCAAGTTGGGGGTAGCCCGCCAAGGTCCGTCTGCTCCGGTGACTTCCCAGTTGGGGAAGTAAGAGATTTTCACGATGACCGGTACCCCTATTTGGTCCACCGTGAAGCTCAGGTGGTCGGTACCGACCTCTATGTCGCTTACCGTTACTGGGTCCAGGGGGCGCTGCTGGGGGGGCGTTTCGGCGGTTACTCGTTGCCAGGCCAGGGGGCCGTTTACTGTGCGCACGGTGGCTGCTCGTCCTTCGGTGAATACGTCGGCGGCGGAGTCCAACCAGGTTTCGTGGGTCACGTCGCTCCACACGGCGGGTTCGTAGGCCATGGGTTCCACGAGGGCAGAGTCGGTCACTAAGAAAATGGTCCAGGGCCCGGTGGTTGCTACTTCGATGAGGTCGGGGTGGTTGCGAGCTTCTTCGACTGGTCGTTGTGATTCGGCGGCGTAATAACGCACCCCGTATTGCTGCAGGTGATCGACACCGTCGTTGATGTTGAACGATTGGTAGGGCAAGCCGCGTTGGGCGCGGGAGGGCCCCACTGAGAGTTCGGATTGCATCATGAAATGGTAGGGCGTGGTGGTGGCTGCTTCGAAGTAGAGGCCTTCCATGGAGCCGATGCACCCGTCGGTCCAGTGCGGCATGAGCATGAGCGCCATGGGGGTTCCGTAGCGCACCAGTTCGCTGCTGTATTCCCACATCAGGCGACCGCAGCCGTGTTGGTCGGCCACTGCTTCCATGGTGGAGATCAGGGCGCGGTGTTCGTCCCATCCCCCGCCGTTGGCGTCGCCGGTGCGGCCTTCGTAGCCGGCGAAGTTCCAGTTGACCCAGGCGCGGCCCAGGTTGAATTGTTGGGTTTCCAGGCCCATCCACCGGTAGGTGTTTCCGTCCATGTTGCCGAGGGGTAGGGCTCGCAGGGGCATGCCGAGGGCCACGATGAGCCCCAAGGTGGCGGCGATGGATCCGATAGCCACCAGAATGGTTCCGGGTTGTTGGCGTTTGGCCAGCAACCCGTCGAGACCTCGGCCAGCCAGGCGCAGTAATTCGGCTATCCCGAGGGCGGCCAGCAGGTAGGCGCTGAGGTAGTAGGCCGGCAAAATACGCCCGTTGTAGAGGCGGCCGGGCGGCAGGTGGATAAATGCTAGGGCCAGCACCCCGATGCTGCCCGCCAGTACGAGGCCGAGGCGGCGGCGAAAGATCAGCGAGGTGATGGCGCCGATGCCCGCTAAGACCAGCACCAGTTGTAGCGGCGGGTCGTTGGTTAAAAAGTCGGCGGCCAGGTCGCTGCGGTCCCAGAGGTAGGAGCGGAAGCGGGGCAGTTTGTCCCAGGCCATGTCGTTGAGGTGGTTGCGTTGCCACCAGAAGGGCAGCACCCAAAAGGCGGAGAGTAGCCCGGCGAGGGCGCCGGTGGTGATTACCCAGCGCAGGCGTTTCCACCCGGGGTAAACCACCAGGGCCACTGCGGTTGCGGTAACGGCAAACAGGGCCACCAAGAGGTGGCAGAGGCCAACGAGGGCTAGGGTGAGGGCGGCCCAGGTGCGACCTTTTTGTGTTTCGAGGCCACGGATTAACAGGCCTAAATACACCAGGCAGAGGGTGGTGGCCAGCACGAAAGCGAATTCGCCGGCCATGGTCGACATGAGGTTGCCGCCGAAAATATTAAACGAACGGTCGAAGATGAAGGCCAGGGTGGCGGCGCTCATGAGGGCGGGGGTCGGGAAGGGCAGCCCGGCCAGGCGAGCCATTAGCCAGCCGGCCAGCGGCATGGCTATTAGGCCGATCATGGTGACGAATTTGAAGGCCAATCCGTAGTGCACGGGCCATATCAAAACCATGAGGGCCAGCGCTAAGCCGAGGAGCGGGGCCCAGGCTTGGGGGCGGCGTTGCACTAAGACCACGGAGGCGGCGGCCAGGGCCATGACGAGCGGTACGGCGAGCGGCAGCACGAGGCCGACGTTGACGGCCACGATGAACAGCATGGGGACCACCATGTAGAAGTGGTAGGCCGGAAACCCGGCGTACCAGTCGGGGGTCCAGCCAGTGAGGCGAAAGTTGGGTAGTAGTTCGTCGCGTATAAACGCCGGGCCCCAAACGTGGGCGCCCAGGTCTCCGCCGGTGGGGGTGGTGGTCGAGAACAATACTCCGTTGGGGTTCATGACCCAGAGCAAAAATAATGTGGCGAGGGCGACCAGGCTGCCGGTCACCCAGGCGGTGAGCGAGATGCGTTTTAAGGCGGCGATGATGCTTTCTCGGTTCATAGAAGCACCAGCATGCCTACGGTCCAGGCGTTAAAACCCACGTGAGCCCAAATTGCTCGTCCGAGGCGACCATCTTTTTGGGTGAGTTTTCCGGCCACGAGCCCGAACATAAATAATGCGGGGAACTGCAGGGGCTGCCAGTGGATTAAGCCAAATACCAGGGCGCTGGCCAGCAGTGCGGTGCGGGGGGAGAATCGATTTTCGAAGGAGCGAAGAGTTACGCCGCGAAAAAAGATTTCTTCTATTATTGGTGCGCCGACTACCACCACAAGCACTAAGAGGATGATGTCGAGTCCTTGAGCTCGGTTGATGAGTTCTCGGGCCGGGCCGGAAACGTCAAGGTCGTCTTTAATAAGAATCACTGGCAGGTAGACCAGTGGCACGAAAACGGCTTGAGCTAAAACGCCGATGCCCAGACCGGAAAGTACATCTTTTTTTTGAAATTGCCAGCCCAGGTCGTTTTTCCATGACAGTTTGCGGCGCCGCACGACCCACCAGGGCACACCAAGTAGACCTGCCCAGAGGGGTATTTGCATGACGGCGGTTACCCAGAGGGGCAGGGTGTCGGTGGTTTCCCAGCCGCCGATTACCAGCACGAGCCCGCCCAAAAATACGGCAGCGAACGTGGAGATCATTAGCCCTGAAACGATGTGTATTCCTCGCCAGGGGCAGCCTGGCGTGGGGAAAGTTGGTTCGGGTGTTTTCACCGCACGAACACTACCGACCTGAAACCCTTGGTTGGGGGCGCAGGGGCAACGTCTTTGTATTCCTCTAGCATGGGGGGATGGCTGATCGCGCAAAAAAATCTTCTCCTTCTTCAGAACCTTCGGGGTCTAAGGCCAACAAAGGGTGGCCTCGTTGGGGCATTTGGATGCTCATGGGTTTGTTGGCGGCCACGCTGCTTTACCCACTTTTGCAGCCTTCTGAGGACCTTGAGGCCCTCCCCTATGACCAGTTTTTGGCTCGGGTGGCCGATGGTGAGGTCACTGAGGTAACGGTCGATAACCAGACGGGTCGTATTGAGATTCGTACTTCCGAGGGGGTGGCTTTTACTACTACTGGCCCGTTGGAGCTTTCGGCGGTTGACCGTCAGGTGTTAACCGATAGCGGGATCTCGGTTATTTTCGAAACTCCGCAGCCAGGTTTTGCTGCTACTTGGTTGCCTTTGTTGTTGCCGGTGGGGCTTATTATTTTATTTTTCGTGTGGATGAACCGCCGGGCGCAGGGCCAGATGAACGGCATGATGTCTATTGGCCGGTCGCGAGCCAAAACGTATTCTTCGGAGAACCCGGGAACTACTTTTGATGATGTGGCGGGCTATGACGGGGTGAAGCAAGAGATCCGCGAGGTGGTGGATTTTTTAAAGAAGCCGGAGAAGTTTGCCGAGGTGGGTGCTCGGGTACCGAAGGGTATTTTATTGGTGGGCCCTCCGGGGACAGGAAAGACTTTGTTGGCTCGTGCAGTTGCTGGCGAGGCCGGGGTGCCTTTTTTGTCGGTGACTGGCTCGGACTTTATGGAAATGTTTGTTGGGGTGGGCGCAAGCCGGGTGCGTGATTTGTTTGAGACGGCGCGCAAAATGGGGCGAGCTATTATTTTCATCGACGAGTTGGATTCTATTGGCCGCAAGCGGGGTGCTGGTTTGGGCGGCGGACACGATGAGCGTGAGCAAACGTTGAATCAAATGTTGTCGGAGATGGATGGTTTTGAAGCCAGCGAAGGCATTGTCGTTTTGGCGGCTACTAACCGGCCAGATATTTTGGATCCGGCGTTGCTGCGTCCTGGGCGTTTTGACCGCCAAGTAGTGGTGCCGTTGCCTGAACTGTCGGATCGTCGAGATATTTTGGCGGTGCATGCTAAGGGCAAGTCTTTAGCGGATGATGTGGATCTTGACGTTTTGGCCCGGGGTACGCCGGGCATGAGCGGCGCTGATTTAGCCAACCTTATTAATGAGGCGGCGTTGATTGCGGTTCGAGAAAACTTTGATGCTATTGCCGCTGAGCATTTGGAGGCGGCGCGGGATCGCACCATTATGGGGCAAAAACGTGAGTCGATGGCTTTGACTGCTTCGGAAAAAGAGACTATTGCTTTTCATGAGGCGGGGCATGCTTTGTGTGCGGCGCTGTTGCCGACCGCTGACCCGTTGCACAAGGTGACCATTATTCCGAGCGGCATGGCTTTGGGAGTGACCATGCAGTTACCGGAAGAAGAGCGCCATATTTATCGTCAGGATTACATTGAGGATTCTTTGGTGGTCCGTATGGGCGGGCGCATTGCCGAGGAATTGGAATTTGGGGTTATTTCTACGGGGGCCCAAAATGATTTGGAGGGCGCTACAGAATTGGCTCGCAAAATGGTTCGCGAGTGGGGTATGAGCGAACGTATTGGTCCGATGGCTTGGAGTAGCCAGGGTCAAGTATTTTTAGGTGACGATTTGATGCAGACTCGTGATTACAGCGATGTCACGGCTCGAGAGATTGATGAGGAGATGCATCGCATTTTGGTGTTCCATGAGTCTCGGTGTCGTGATTTGTTAACGAAGAATCGTAGCGCTTTGAATCTAGTGGCTCGGGCTTTGTTGGAGCATGAGACTATTTCTGGCCAAGAGGTGGAGCGTTTGGTGGCTTTGGCTGCTCAACCTGCTTCTACTGGCTCGGATGAGCCTCTGCCGGTTGAGTCTTCGCCGGTTGATTAATTCTTGGTTGAGCGCTTAATTCTTTTGGCCGTAGTGGCCGTAGTGGCTGGTTTGGCGGCGACTTTTTTGCAGCGGCGCCCGTCGGATGCTCCGGTGCGTACTGGTTGGTCGGTCCCTGAGCAGTTGGATCGTGCTGATTTTTCTGATCCTTCGACCGCTTGGTTGGTGGCGGTGTTTACGTCGACTACTTGCGATTCGTGTACCGGGGTCTTGACCCGTGCTTTGCCGCTGGCTAGCGATCAGGTAGTGGTCCAAGAGGTTGAAGCTAAGCGAGACAAAGGTCTCCACGATCGTTACCGCATCGAAGCAGTCCCCATGGTGGCCATTGTCAACGCCGAAGGCGTAGTGGTCGACCACCATCTCGGCCCAGTAACCGCCACCCACCTCTGGGCTTCCTTAGCCGAAGCCCGCTCCCCCGGCTCCACCCCAAAAGGCTGCGGCTCCCACTAAAAAGCGGGACGGGAGGTGGGGGTTAGCGGGTTATTGCGGTGGTGGTGTTTTCTAGGGTGGTGGCGTAACTGGTGGTCCAACCGAGGGGGCTGTGTTGTTGGCGGGTCACGATGATGGGGGCGGTTGATCCGATGCCGATTATTACGTCGGCGTCGACGGTGAGTTCTACCTGATCACCGGGGTCGAGTTCGAATGCTTCGGGGAGGGGGTGGTCGGCGGCGGTGGTCAAGGTGACGGTGGCGATGCTGTCGAGCCCGGGGTTGAAGATGAGAATGGTTGTTGGGGTTATTGTTGATCCGATGGTGTCTACCCACCATTGGGTGGCGCCATAGTTGATGGCTGGCAGGCCGGTGAGGCCGGGTCCGAGGGGCTCGTCTTCGTCAGCGGCTCCTCTTTGGCGGTTTACGGCAACGGCGGCCAGGGTTGGGGCGTCAAGGCTCCGTACGTAAATACTGTAAGCACCTGTTTCTGCTAGCCGCCCGTCGGCGTGAAGGTCTACGGCTTGGCGTTGGCCGGGGCGCAGCATGACGCCGAAGGGTTCTACGGTGTTTTCTTGGTCGTTGGTGCGGATAACGATTTCTAGTTCGACGGTGGTGTCGCCGGGGTTTTGCACTACCACCGTGGGGTGATTTTGTCCTTCTGCCGCTCCGGGCAAAAAGAGGTCGCCGCTGAGGGTCAGCGAGCTGGCGGCCAGGGCGAGCCCTTGGAGGCCGGAGGGGGTGGTGCCGTCGGCTATTTGTAGTCCGGTCATGACGAGTTGGCCGGTGCGTACGGTGGCCGAGGCTGACACGATGAGTGAGTCGGGGAGTTTTTCGGTGAGTTCGTAGGCCACTACGGAACGCCCGGGTATGACGAGGCCTTGTGCGTCGAGGGTTTGGCGGGTGTCGAGGTCGCCGAGCAGGGTGAGATCCACGACGGCGACGGCTTGAAATGGGTTGTGGAACAGTATGACTTGGCGGGTGCCGGGCCGTTCGGTAGTTCCCCAGGGTATTTGTCCGGTGGGTACGGTGGCTGTGGTGCAGTGCTGCCGGTCTTGACCGGCTGTGTTGCTGGCGGCAATTTGTTGTTCTACGAGTAGTCCGCCGTGGGGGGCTTCGATGGTGATGCCGGCGTATTGGGCTTCGGCGACCAGTTGGTCGGTGCGTAGTTCGAGTCGGTCACCGGTTTCGAGTTGTATTGATCGTTCGCTCCACGTACCGAGGTTGTCGACCACGGTGACCAGGCCTTCGTTGGGTTGGTCGGCCAGGTTGGTGATGGTGATGGTGCGGTTTTCGATTCCTTCGAGGCGGCTGGTGGGTCCGACGCAAAACCACACGTCGCCGGAGTCGCCGGGGGGTGAAAATTCGGTGTAGGCGGTGGGGGCAGCGGTTTCGATCACTGCTTCTTTGGGTGTTTCGGCGAACACGAAGGCGCCGACAGCGAGGGCCAGCAAGATAGCTAGGGCAGGAAGGCGTACGGCGTTCATCGGCGTTTTCCTCTGCGGCCGGCGTGAGCCCAACTGGTTGCGAGGGCTACGGCGGCTAGGGCGGCGAGTTGTAGTGTCCGGCGGGCGGTGCTTTGGGTGGTGTTGAGGGCGAGTTGGCCGGTGGCGGAGCGTGCCATGCGTATGGTGGGTTCGCCGTGGGGGCCGGGTTGGGTTTCTGAGGCGGCGTTTTGGCCGGGGGTGAATTGCCAGTTTTCTTCGGGTTGTAGTCGCCAACGGTAGGCGCCGTCTACTGGTGATTCGATGGCGATTTTTGTGTAGTTAAGTGGTTCGGTGCGGGCGGGTACGGTGCGTCCGCGGCCGTCGCGCACTACGCCGTGGATGGGTTGGTTTGCGGTGTTGGTAAAGATGTTGACTGATCGGTTGAGTCCTTCTATGCGTTGCAGGTCGAGTTGGCGGGTCATAGTGGCGAAGTAGTTGGGGTTGAGGGGTGTTCCGGTGTTGCCGTAGGGGGCGGGGGCGGAGCGTTCCACAAGCACGATGTGTCCGACGGACCATTGGCCGAGTTGTTCGCCGAGTCGGCTGGTGCCACCGGTTAGGGCGGTGGTTAACGAGTTTCGTATTTCGTTGAGGGCGCTATCTGCTTCGAGGGTAAATGGTGCTTGGTCGAGCAGGGTGGGGTAGCCATCGGTGAGGGCGAGGGCGTTTTGTTGGTCGAGCATTACTCCGACGGCGGGCAGCAACTGGGGGTCGCCTATCCAGAGCACTCGTTGGGTTGGGTCTGAGGTGGGGGTTCCGTCGAGTTCTTGGGTGCCGATGAGGGTGGGGATGGTGCTGGTGAAGTCTTTGGCGGGTAGCGCCCAATGGCCGTCGAATGAGGCGAGGATTATTGGGGTGATGGCCAACATGAGGGCGAGGCCAATGGTGGCTGAGCCGAGGTAGCGCAGGCGGGCGGTGCGGTTGGCCAGGAGTTCTCCGAGGCTGGCGGTGCCTGCGGCGGCGGCCCAGGCGATGCCCAGTCCGGCGGGCACTAGCAGGAATTCGGCGCTGGGGGCGGCGTGGCTCCACCATCCTTGGTCGACGATGTAGGCGGTGGCGAATCCGCCGGCTATCAAAAACCAGGAGCGTACGGCGATGGCCAGGTACCATCTTTTGGTGGTGACGAGCGCTACGCCGGGGATGATGAGGAAGGCGGCAGCGAGCAACGGGTAGCCGTAGGTTCCGGTGTTGAAGAGCAACAGGTTTTGGGGGCCGTGTTGGGCGGTGGTCCATGTTTGGGGACCGAACCAGGTTTCCCATGATCGTCCGTCGAGTATTTCGAGTGTGGCGGGCAGGTGTATCAGGGCGGCCAGCAGGGTGGCGCCGATGGTTACGAGCAGGAGCCTCCAGAGGCCGGCGATGCTGCCGGCTACCATGCTGCCTAAAAAAAGTGCGGCGACTACGAGGGCAGCGGGGATCACCACGGTGGGTTCGAAGGCGACGGCGAGGACTAACACCATGCCGGTGGCGGTGGTTTCGGCCCAGAGGCTGCGTAGTCCGCCGCCGGGGCCGGGTTGGCCGCCGCGTTGGCCGTACGGTACGACGCCTTGGGCGCGGGCCAGGTGTTGGCTTATCCAGGGCAGGGTGGCGTAGATGGCGAGGGGCGCCCATTGGCCTTCGGCGAGGGCGTTCCAGGGTACAGGTAGGGCGAGGTACAAAATGACGGCGACGGCGCGGGATCTTCCGCCGCCGACGGGTTGCACCATGCGCCAGACGCCGAGGGCGCCGAGGGGGAACATGGCCAGCACGGCGAGGGCCAATATTTGGCTGGAGTCAAGAGGTAGTAGCCAACTCAGGCCACCCAGAAAGGCCAGGGCGTCGGGGGTGGTTTCGTGGAGTCCGGCGGCGGTGGTTCGCCAGGTGGTTCGCCAGGCGTTGATGAGGTCGAGTGGGTCGGCAGGGAGGGGTTGGTAGCGCCCGATGGCGGGGAGGCCACGGGTGATTAGGTGCCGTGAGCCGAAGCCGAAGATGACGGCGCCGGCCATGAGGGCGAGCCCGCCGGGGCCGAGAAGGGCGGCCCAAAGGCTTTGTAGGCGTAGCCGGGTGGGGGCTTCGCTGCCGGTGCCCAGGGGGGCACGGCCGGTTGCGGCGCGGCGAAACGAGTGCCGGGGGGTGTTGGCCCAGGCCAGCATGGCGAGGTGTCCGCCGCCTTGGTGGGAGCGCAGCAGGGCGCGGCGGGTGCGCAGGCTTCCAAAATGGCCGATGTTCCAGAGCCAAGCGGCGAGGAGTGCTTGTACGTAGTGGAAGCGGCCGCGTAGTAGCCCGTAGGCCACGCCGACCAGGGTGGCGGCGAGGAGTTCTAGAGTGAGCAGGAAAGCTCGGGAGGCGGGTTGGTTGGCCCAGGTGAGGCGGAGGCGGTGGCGGGGGCCGTAGCGTTCGGGGTTGTTGCTGCGGTGTCGTTTTTTTTCTTCTTGTTTTTTTACTACTATTTGGCGGCCTACGGCGTTGGGGGCGGTGGCGACGATGGCTCCGAGTAGACGGGCGCGCCAGCACAGGTCGGTGGGGGCGTCGGCGGGCTTTAGGGCGGGGTCGAACCCTCCAACTGCCGTGTAGAGGTCGGTGCGTACCAGTAATGCGGGGGCAGCGGCCACGAATACTTCACGGTCGGCGTCGTATTGGCCTTGGTCTATTTCGCCGGGTTCGTGGCGGGGCACGGTGGTGCCGTAGCGGTCGATGGTGGCGCCTATGTCGGCGAGGAGGTCAATGTTGTGGCCGTTGAGGGTTTTGAGCCCGGTGATGCCGGCGTTGGTGTCGCGAGCTGCTTCGACCATGCGTCGGAGGGCGGTGGCGTCGAGTACCAGGTCGTCTTGGAGGAACAGGTGGTATTGGTGTTTGGTGGGCCGGTCAGCCACCAGGGCGGTGGCGGCTCCGTAGGTGGTGGTGCTTTTGGTTTGGATTATTTCGGTGCCGGGCAGTATTTCGTTGACTTGTTCGCTCAGCGTGCTGCGGCGGCTGGCGTCGACCACGGTGACTTGGTAGTTGGGGTGATCTTGGGCGGCCAGAGCGGTGAGTACTTCGCCGAACCACTCTCCTGGTTTGCGGGCGACGAGGATTACGTTTACTTGTGGGGTTGTGGCGGGGCTGGGTTCGGGTGTCGAGGCAGGGGCGGGTATTGGGTCAGCCGAGGCAGTTGTGGTTGTTTCGTCCGGCTGTTCCGGTGGGTTTGGGGAGTCCACGGTAGTTTGACCCTAGCGTCGCCGAGGGTGCCGAAGTGATCAAGCACCGTCTAGTGTTGCGGTGTGCATATTTTCTGGGTGTTGGTGGCTTCGTGAAAGCGCTGGTTACGGGGGCGGCGGGTTTTGTGGGCCATTATTTGTTGGCTCATTTAGCTGATTTTGGCGATGAACCGGTGGGGACTGACCGGGCGACCGGTGGTCCAGATTTGTTGGATTCTGCGGCTTTAACCGCGTTGTTTGCTGCCGAGCGGCCGGAGGTTGTTTATCATTTGGCGGGTCAGGCCGATGTGGGTCGTTCGTGGCAGGAGCCGTTGGCAACTTTTCGGGCCAATGCGGAGGGCACGTTGAATGTGTTGGCGGCGGCTCGTGAGGCGGGGGTGCGCCGGGTGGTGACGGTGACTAGTGCGGATGTTTATGGGCGGGTAAGTCCTGAGGATCTTCCTCTTTCTGAGCAGGCGCCGCTACAGCCGGTGTCGCCTTATGCGGCGTCGAAGGCGGCCGCCGATTTGGTGGCTCAGCAGGCTTTTGTGGGTCAGGGTCAAGAGGTTATTCGGGTGCGGGCTTTTAATCATTTGGGCCCGGGGCAAAGCGAGCAGTTTGTATGTTCTGCGTTGGCGGCTCGTATTGCGCGTAATGAGGTTTCGGGTGAGGCGACTCTTCGGGTGGGTGATTTGTCGGCTAAACGTGATTTTACCGATGTGCGTGATGTGGTGCGGGCGTACCGTCTGCTGGCCGCAGAGGGCCACCCGGGTGAGGCCTACAACGTGTGTTCTGGGGTGTCGGTGAGTGTGCAGAGTGTGGCTGAGCAGTTGTTGGCTTTGGCTCGTCACCCGATGGATTTGGTGGTGGATCAAGCGTTGTTGCGGCCGATTGATTTACCTGATTTACGGGGTGATGCCACCAAACTTCACTCTCATACGGGGTGGGAACCGTCGACCACCTTAAAAAATTCATTAACTGATTTACTTGAATACTGGCGTTTGCAGATTTCCCCGGCAGAATAAACGAACCGGTTGCCGTCGGCAGCCTTTATGAGGATTAATTTACGTGACCAAACGAGCATTAATTACTGGGGTTACCGGCCAAGATGGGTCTTATCTTGCTGAGTTTTTGTTGGCCAAAGGCTATGAGGTCGCGGGCCTAGTACGCCGAAGTTCTACCCAAAGCCATGAGCGCATTGACCATTTACTTGATCGAGTAACTCTTATCCCTGGCGATCTATTAGATCAAACCTCGTTGATGGCGGCCCTTAACGACTTCCAACCGGACGAGGTCTACAATCTCGCTGCGCAGTCTTTTGTACAGACTTCGTTTACTCAACCGGTGCTGACCGGCGAAACCACTGCTTTAGGGGTGACGCGGCTCCTTGACGCCATCCGCATGGTGAACCCTGGCATTCGTTACTACCAAGCCAGTTCTAGCGAGATGTTTGGCCAAGCCCAAGAGGTTCCACAAACCGAAACCACTCCATTTCATCCGCGGAGCCCTTATGGGGTGGCCAAGGTTTATGGCCATTGGATCACCATTAATTACCGTGAAAGCTACGACCTCTATGCTTGTTCCGGTATTTTATTTAACCACGAGAGCCCGCGTCGTGGGTTAGAGTTTGTGACCCGCAAGATCACCAATGCCGTGGCCCAGATTGCTTTAGGCCAAGCCGATTCGTTGGCGTTAGGCAACCTTGATGCTCAACGTGACTGGGGTTTTGCCGGCGACTATGTTGAGGCCATGTGGCTCATGTTGCAACAAGACACTCCTGAAGATTTTGTTATTTGTACGGGTGAAACTCATTCGGTGCGGGAGTTTCTTGAGGTGGCTTTTGGCCGGGTGAACTTGTCTTACCAAGATTACGTCACCATTGATGAACGTTTTTTCCGCCCTGCTGAGGTGGACTTGTTGGTGGGCGATGCTTCGCTAGCCAAAGAAAAACTGGGGTGGACCCCTAAGACCGACTTCACCACTCTGGTGACCGACATGGTCGACGCCGACCTTGCTTTGCTAAAAGATTGATAGCCCAGTGATCGTTACCTTGGCTGGCGGGGTGGGCGCAGCGCGTTTTCTCAAGGGGTTGCGTTTGGTTAAGCCGCCCAGCGAACTCGTGGCCATCGTTAACACCGGCGACGACACAGTGTTGCACGGTTTACATATTTCGCCCGATCTTGACACGGTCATGTATTCACTGGCCGGGGCCGACAACCCAGAGACCGGC
>DUCC01000017.1 GCA_012959995.1 Acidimicrobiia bacterium | reverse complement strand
TGCTTCTCGGAAGTTGGCCTCTTCTATATATGTTGCACCAGTAAAATCAGCACCCGTAAGGTCTGCTTGGGTAAAGTCGGTACCCGGCGCCGTGCTGCCCATTTGGCCAAGCAAAAAGGCGCCAGTAAAGTTGGCACCCCTAAGGTCTGCTTGGATAAAGTCGACGCCGCCAAGGTACGCACCGGAAAAATCGGTACCCCGGAGATCGGCGCCGACAAAGGATGACCGTTCAAGAAAAGCATTGTGTAAATCTGCTCCTGCCAAGTCTTCATAAGCGAACTGCCCTCCAAAGGGGTTGCCCCAGTCATCGACCCCTTCATACCGGCATCCCCATGTTTCGTCTTCTTGGCCGCGCTGGAACTCGCAACCCCGGTCTCGAAGAAGTGCCTCCGCTCTCGCCAAAACGAGTCGAGTATTTGTACGGCGTAGTTCTCCAACCAAATCAGAAACCTGTGAACTGAGTTGTTCCAAGCCCTCTTGGTTTCCTTCTGCTCCGGCGGGAGCCAGGTTTTCTACCTGGGAGGCCAGTTCGAGAATCATTTCGCCCATCTCGTTGACCTTGTCTTCGAGTTTGGCTAGGGCCTTATCAGACGGAGGAGGAGGTTCTTCTTCCCCGTCCATGTTTAGCATTGGGATTGCAGCATTTCTGGTGGTGGTCTGGCCATCGGTATCGGAGGCAACAATGCCAAGAACAATTAAGGCAGCAAAAATGGTGAGCCCGACAACTTTTTGTATGCCTTCTGACACAACGATTCCTCCGGTTTGATTGACAGCGATTGTTTAGCATAAATGTCACCAAGTATTCAAACAAGGTCCGCTCTATCGTTGGCAGAACGACGAACAGAGCCATCCACAAACCATCCACATAAGGTCGGTAAAAGCCGGTTTTGAACGGTAAAGGGTGGTCACTGGAAACATGCATTGACCTGCACTTTTAATGAAAACCGCAGGTCAGCGAATTGTGCTTGTTCTCCCTTACAAGGAGGATGTCGGGGGTTCAAGTCCCTCCACGCCCACCGAGTTGCTTAACATGCCGGAATGTGTGGTAGTTTCAAATCTGCCAAACGATTGGGACGGGCTGTGTTTCGTAAATCAAAAAGCGTAAAGAACAGCGTATTTTTAACTTTAGTTATTGGTTCCGGTACCATTCTGGGCTTTGCCAACCCCGCAAGTGCGGGAAGTGTTGATTCTCTTTCAGTTTCCAACGCTGCCTGTACCGGGTATGACGGTGAGGTAACGGTAACCGTCACTGTTGAATCAAATGAAATAGGGGTGGGAGAGTACCCATGGATTACCCATGCTCAGGGCGGTTGGAGAGTAAGTGCCGGCATCGGTTTTACTTATGGGGAGCCGTTTTCAACTGGTTTTCAGTACATAGTGGCAGACGGGGATCGAACTAATCAGGAAGTTGACGGCACCTGGGTGAAGTTGAGTTATCAACTTGAGGTTTATAACTCCTCAAATGTTTTTGACCGTATTTTGGATTCTTCCAGTATTGCTTTTGACTGTTCGACCGGCGAGTTAGATAGCGATTTCGACAAAGCTTTTGATTCAAGCGATAATTGTCCGAATACTGCGAACGCTGACCAGCTAGACACGGACGGTAATGGTCAAGGCGATGTTTGCGATCCGGGCCCTGCAGCGTTCTCGGCGCTTTCAGTAACTACTTCTACTTGTACTGGGTATGGCGGAAGGGTAGATGTTTCTTATTGGTACAGAGAGAGTGATGTTGATGAATCAGCGGGTGAGTATGCGGTTCGTGTATCTTCGCATCTGGAATCCAATGTGACTTCTTTGCATGGCACGTTGGGTTCTTTTACCGATTCAGTTCAGTACATAGTGGCAGACGGGGATCGAACTAATCAGGAAGTTGACGGCACCTGGGTGAAGTTGAGTTATCAACTTTCGGTTAATAACTCGTCTAATTTCTTGGATCGCACGTTGGATTCTTCCAGTATTGCTTTTGACTGTTCAACCGGCGAGCTAGATAGCGATTTCGACAAAGCTTTTGATTCTGCAGATAACTGCTCAGGCCTAGCTAATGAAAGTCAAACTGACACTGATGGCAATGGTGCGGGGGACGCTTGCGATGACGATGACGACGGCGACGGGGTGGCCGACACTACAGACAATTGTTTGTTAGTTGTAAACGCAGATCAGGTAGATGTAGACACCGACGGCATTGGCGATGCGTGCGACTCAGATGTTGTTGTACCCACCACTTCAACGACTACTGCTGCGCCCACCCCACCTACTTCAACCACAGCGACACCAGAAGATTCCGTTAGTACTCCCACCGTTCTTCCTGAGGAAGAAGGTTCTGTCACCACCACGGCGCCAGAAGCGCCGGATGCTTCAATCCTGCTTGAGGGGGACGGCGAAGTGAGTACGACGACTAGCGGAGCAAACTCTGAGACAGCCCCGCCATTCGCTACTGAAGACGGCGGTCAAGAAGTAGCCGCCACGACGAAGCCATCAGAGGAAACCATCACCATGAAGGAGGCAACTGAGAGCAGCGACGAAGCCGCCGTGCCACTTTCCGAAGACGAAAGTGAAAATGGGGGCGGGGTAAACCTCTTTATTGTGCTCTTTTTACTCTCAATCGTTGGCGCCGCCGGCTCTGCCTACTGGCGTAAGTCTCAATCTTAAAACCAAAAACCAGGTTCAATCTCTAGGCCTAACCCAACGTCAGCCCGCCGTCAATTACGGCAATATCGCCGGTTTGGTAAGTGTTGCGCAAAATAGCAATCACCGCTTCGGCGCAATCTTCGCTGGTCGCTGACCGGCCCATGGGGGAGCGTTCCGCCACCACGGCATGCAACACATCCCACGACTCAGTCCACGGGGTTTCTACCAAACCAGGAGCTACAGCGTTTACCCGCACCGTGGGGCCCAACACGTTGGCCATCAAACGCGTCATGTGGTTCAACGCAGCTTTAGACACCGAATACGGAATCGAACTACCTACCGGCCGCAACCCAGCGATAGAAGTAATGTTGACAATGTTGCCTGCCCCGCTGGCTTCAAGAGCCGGCACCGCAGCCCGGCTCAAATACCAGGTACCGAAAACGTTGACATCCATAATGCGGCGAAACACCTCTTCAGAAACAGCATCTAAATCTTCATGAGGGATAACCGCCGTGAACCCCGCATTGTTGACCAAAATATTTAAACCACCAAAAATCTCCACCGTGGCCGCCACCAAAGCCTTGCAGTCGTCTTCGCTGCTGATGTCGGCTTGAAAATAAGCAGCATTTTTCCCCAACTCAACGGCCAAATCTTGCCCGGCCTCCACCGATGACGAAGAATT
>DUCC01000016.1:90534-100451 GCA_012959995.1 Acidimicrobiia bacterium | reverse complement strand
ACAAAAGGAAAGGTTAAGTAACGGAACCCGGGGCAGTCACCGTGGTGACGATTCCTCCCCGCAGTTGCTGCTCAAGAGTTACCGCAACCGGTACCCCCACCGCAGAACTCAAATGCTGAGCGATTTTTGGAGCCAAATGTTCGGCAAAAATCCCGACCCCTTCAAAGGTTCGCAGATAAAGCTTGAGAGATTTGGTTTCTATGCACCGGTCATCGGGCCGGTACATGATCATGATGGAATAAAAGTCAGGCTGCTCAGTAACTGGACAAACCGCGGTGAGTTCCGAAGAGCGAAACGAAATTTGATCAATGGGCCCGTCAACGGGAAAAGTATCAATCTGTTCGCTCGGTGTAGCATCTCCCCGGCCAAGAACCGGGTCGACATTCTGGTCGTTCATAGGGGAAACCAGAGAAAACGAATCAAATTAACTGTTGCGGCCCAAGTTGGGTTTACGGCCATGGTTGGCCTTTTTCCGCCGAGCATTGACTTTCTTTTTGGATGTGCGCTTAGACATAGCCCAGAGGCTAACGGCAATTAGCCCAGGTTCATCGCATAAATGGCCAGGACATTGAAAGAGTTCTTAAAGTTCTGGTCTGGCCAGTGCACTCCCGGCGTAACCTGACCGTTCGACTGAGTACAAGAGGAAATCAAGGAGCAACGGTGGAACAATTCGGATTTGTGGGGCTTCCAAATGCAGGAAAGTCTTCGCTCTATAATGCCTTAGCGGGTGGTGGTGCTTTAGCAGCCCCTTACGCCTTCGCCACCACCGACCCCAACATAGGGGTAGCCAAAGTGTCAGATACTCGCCTGAACCGTCTCGCCGAGATGAGCGGTTCGCTTAAGACCGTGCCGGCCAGCGTGCAGTTTTTAGATATCGGCGGCTTGGTAGAAGGCGCCGCCTCTGGTGAGGGCCTCGGAAACAAATTTTTGTCGGGCATTCGAGAAGTAGACGCCATTGTTTTTGTGTTGCGGGCTTTCGAAGACACCGATGTTCCTGGGCCGACCGACCCGTTAGAGCATCTGCGCATTGTCGAAATTGAGCTGGCTTTGGCCGACCTCGAAATAGTAGAGCGGCAAGTAGATAAAAACCGGCGAGCCACCAAAAGCGACCCCTCTTTGGTGGGGATCGTGAAAATTTTAGAACGAGCCGAAGCAGCGCTTAGCGAAGGTACCCCTATACGGCGCGCCGATTTTACCGAAGAGGAACTCCTCCAACTAAAGCCCTTCTCCCTGCTCACCACCAAACCGGTATTGGCGGTCGTCAATTTAGATGAACAACAAATTGAAAACCCCGACCCGATAATTGCCCCAGTTATTGAAGAACTTGCGGGAGCCGACGTCATCGCCATGTGCGTGCAACTCGAAGCCGAAGCCGCTTTGTTGCCCCTGCAAGACCGCACCGAACTACTCGAAGGCCTCGGCCTCGGCGAAGGCGCTCTTCCCCGTTTCGTACAAGCGGCCTACCACCAGTTGGGGCTGCGGACCTATTTCACCACCGGCGAAAAAGAATCCCGGGCATGGACTTTCCGTGTGGGTTCCTCCGCCCCTGAATGTGCAGGGCGTATCCACACCGATTTTCAACGAGGGTTTATCCGCGCCGAAACCATCCGGTGGGACGTTTTGCTCGAGCAAGGCTCCTACGTAAAAGCCCGCGAAGCAGGTTTAGTGCGATCCGAAGGAAAAGATTATTTTCCAGAAGATGGCGACGTTTTGGAGTTCCGCTTCAACGTGTGACCTACGCTCTTACCTATGCCGTGGTTGGTTTGTGGTGAAAAAGTGTTGAGCTCTGTGGAAATCGCTGAAAGGTGTGCGGACCGTCAACGAGGCTTATTGGGCCGAACGAGTATTGAAGGCGCCATGTTGCTGCGCCCCGCCAACTCGGTGCATACCCTCGGTATGCGGTTCGCTATAGATGTCGCTCACCTTGATAAAGAACTCAAAGTCTTGCGGGTCACCAGCATGCCCCCCTGGCGGCTGGGGCGGCCGGTGCGGGGCGCCCGAGCAGTAGTAGAAGCAGAGTCCGGATCATTTGAGCGTTGGGGCCTTGCCGTAGGCGACGAACTGGAGGTTCGCTAGCTATGAGTGTTTTGACTTTGGTAGCAACCCCTATAGGCAACCTGGGTGACCTTTCACCGCGAGCCGTAGAAGCCCTAGCCGCCGCTGACGTGGTGGCTTGCGAAGACACCCGCCGAACTGGTCGGTTGCTGCAACACGCTGGAGTGGACGGCGTACGGTTGATGCGTCTAGATGCTCACACCGAAGATCGAGCCGCCCAACGCGTGGTGGCTTGGCTCGACGACGGGCAACAAGTAGCAGTAGTCACTGATGCCGGAACCCCCGGGATTTCTGACCCCGGCGAGCGGTTGGTAAAAATCGCTCTGGCAGCCGGCCACCAAGTAACGGTGGTTCCTGGCCCGGCGGCCCCCGTTGCGGCGCTCGTAATAAGTGGACTACCTACCCAGCGCTGGTGTATGGAAGGTTTTTTGCCCCGCAAAGGTCAAGAACGTAAGCAACGTTTGGCAGAAATTGCCGTCGAAGAACGCACCACCGTGTTGTTTGAATCTCCCAAACGTGTAGGTGCCACGGTGGCTGACCTGCTTGAACTCTGTGGCCCAGACCGTCCAATGGCCATCGTGCGAGAAGTCACCAAACTCCACGAAGAAGTATTTCGTGGGTCGCTCCAAGAGGCCAGCGATTGGGCCAGTAAAGAAATAAAAGGCGAAGTGGTTCTGGTATTAGGCGGCGCCCCGCCGCCGGCCGAAGCAGATGACCTACGGTTGGGCCAAGTATTGGAAGAAATACTAGCCAGCGGGGTCTCTACCCGGGATGCCGCCGATGAGGCCGCCCGCCGCCTCGGGGTCAGTCGCCGTCGCGCTTATTCTTCTGCCCTCGACTTGCGAGGCGACCGGTAGCCTCGAGTCATGAATTCTTCTTCCTCACCAGTTCTGGTTGCTGTGGCGTGGCCCTATGCCTCCGGCTCGCGTCATCTTGGCCACCTGGCCGGTGCGTATCTGCCCGCCGATATTTTCGCTCGTTTTCAACGCTTGGTCGGGAACCGGGTGTTGATGGTTAGTGGTTCAGACGTGCACGGCACCCCGATCACTGTTCGCGCCGATACTGAAGGGGTAACCCCGGCCGAGATCGTTGACCGCTATCACAACGAGTTCGTGGCCGACTGGGAACGCCTGGCCATTAGTTGGGACTGCTACACCTCAACAGGAACCGAAAATCATGCCGCCGTGGTGCAAGACATGTTTTTGCGTCTTTTAGAAAAAGGCCACATTGATAAACGGATTAGCGAACAATATTACGACACCGAAGCCGAACGGTTTTTGCCCGACCGTTACATCGAAGGCACCTGCCCTCATTGCGGGTACACCGATGCACGAGGCGACCAATGCGAAGACTGCGGACGCACCCTTGACCCAGAAGAACTGGTGGACCCCCGGTCAAAGTTTTCTGGGTCTCGGCCAGAGTTGCGATCAACCGAGCACTTCTACTTGCGCCTCTCCGATTTCGAAGAGGTGTTGGGTGACTGGTTAGAAACTCGAAAAGGGTGGCGCCGTCACGTGCTTAATTTCTCCAAAGGATGGATTGAAGAAGGCCTCCAAGACCGGGCAATAACTCGAGATTTAGATTGGGGTATTGAAATCCCCGTTGACGACCTGGGCGACGGTAAACGTATTTATGTGTGGTTCGAAGCGGTTATCGGCTACTTATCGGCGGCTAAAGAATGGGCTCAGACCCAAGGAACCCCGGAGGCTTGGCGCGAATGGTGGGAGGGCGATAAAGCCCGCAGCGTGTATTTCATTGGTAAAGACAACATTCCTTTTCACACCATTATTTGGCCCGGAATGTTGTCGGGCTACGGCGGTTTGAACCTACCCACTGACGTGCCAGCCAACCAGTACGTGACCTTTAAAGGTGGCAAAGCTTCCGCCAGCAGGGGAGTGGGCTTAACCATTGGCGAAGGCCTGGACCTGTTCGAACCAGACGGTCTGCGCTACGCCTTGGCGGCCAACTTGCCTGAACAAAGTGACACTGACATCTCGGTAGAAGAAATCGCCCGCCGCATTAACGAAGAACTTGCCGCCACCTGGGGAAACCTGGTGAACCGGGTGCTCTCTATGGTGCATAAAACCTGTGACGGGCAAGTACCAGAACCCGGTGACCGCCAGCCCGAAGATATTGCTCTGCTGGCGACCATAGATGCGTCGCTGATTACGGCCGGTCAACAATTGGAAAAAGTTGAATTGCGGGCCGCCTTGCGTACCGGCATGGACGGAGCGGCCGCCGTAAACGCTTACCTCAACGCTACCGAACCCTGGAAGGTCGCTAAAGACGACCCCGAACGAGCCAAAGTTATTTTGGGGACAGCGCTCGCTGCAGTGGGCGGGGTACGAGTAGCTTTAGCGCCCTACCTGCCGTTTTCTACTAAAACCTTGAACGACCCCTTTGGCCCGGTGGCTGGTTGGCAGCGAGAAGAACTCACCCCGGGCTCACCCATAGGGAAGCCCTCGCCGTTGTTTGCCAAAGTAGATTTGGGCGAACTGTTGGCTGACCAAGAAAGTTAATGAGAAGGTGGGCGAAGTTCACTGGTTCGACAACCACTGTCATCTGGGTGAAGACGCCCCAGAGGTAATAGAACGAGCAACAGATGCTGGGGTAGAGGGCATGATCACCGTGGGTACCGACCTGGTGCACAGCCAAGCGGCGGTAGCGACGGCGGAACGCTTTGAACAAGTGTGGGCTACGGCCGGAGTGCACCCCCACGAAGCGCGAGACGGAATGCAAGGCATCGCTGAGTTGTTGGATCACCCGAAGGTGGTGGCCGTCGGCGAGGCCGGACTGGACTTTCACTACGATCATTCCCCCCGAGACCAGCAGCAAGAGATTTTTCGGGCACATATCGGATTAGCGAATCAGCGTGACTTGCCGTTGATTATTCACACCCGTCTGGCGTGGGAAGAAACCTTCGCCCTTTTAGATGCTGAAGGCACCCCGGAACGCACGGTATTCCATTGCTTCACTGGCGGGCCCACAGAAGCAACGGGTTGTCTGGAACGAGGAGCCATGGTGTCGTTTAGCGGCATCGTGACCTTTCCCAAAGCCCCCGAGGTGCGAGAAGCCGCCGCGCTTTGCCCGTTGGATCGCATCATGGTTGAAACGGATTCCCCTTACTTGACCCCAGTGCCGTTACGAGGGCGAACCAACGAACCGGCCAACGTGGGTTTAGTGGGTGAAAAAATTGCCGAAGTGCTCGGCCTTTCGCTCAGCGAGGTAGCCGCCGCAACTACCGCCTCAGCACAGCGTTTTTATGGTCTTCCTCCCCAGTAGCCGATATTTTTATTCGCGCGAAGAGTAGTGCTCTGCGCGCGACAATAAAGAATGCGGTTGCAACTTTTGTCATCTCTTCGTAACTTTTCTGTTGGCTGTGCGCGCCTCATAAGTGGCAAGCACCAGAGAGGAAAGGGACGGAGCTCTGAACGTCGACACCACCATCGAACGGTGGCGTGTAGTAGTGGTGGTTCTGGCCACCTTTGCTGCGTTGCCCCTGTTCGTTTTGGAAAACCCAGACGCCATAGGTTCGGTCACCGCAGTGGCCGGCGCCTCGGGCCTGCCCTATGAGGCAGCCTCTTTAGAAGCGGCCGCCCCAGCACCGACCACAATGCCTCGGGTCCGCTCGATGGTTAGTGAGCAGTTTCCTCCAGTGACTTCAGAAATAACCTCCGCAATGGCGGCGGTAAAAAATGTTCAAGCCGAAGAAATAGCGGCCCAAATTATTGCTGAAGCACGAGCCCATGCCGTAGTTGAGTTTGAGGTAATCGCTCAGCAGGAACGGAAACAAGCAAAACTCTTGGCCACCCAAGAGGCCCAAGCTGTAGAAGAGGCCCGTTTAGCCGAAGAATCCCGCCGAGTAGAAGAAGATCGTCTGGCTGAAGAACGACGACGAGAAGAACTGGATTACTTGACCTCAGCCTCACCAACCACCGTGCCCCCCATCACACCAACAACCCCCGGCGGACCCACCGCTGAACAATGGGATGATTTACGACGCTGCGAATCAACCAACAATTACCAAGCAATCAACCCCACCGGTAGCTACCGCGGGGCCTACCAGTTTAGCCGTCAAACCTGGGACTGGATCGCCAGCATCTTTGACCACGTCAACCATCTTGAAGGGGTTGACCCCATTGAAGCGTCGCCCACTGATCAAGATTTGATGGCTCAGACACTTTACGATTTTCGCGGTCCAGGCCAATGGCCAGAATGTGGGCGTTTCCTGCTCTAGCCTCAAGGCATGACCCTCACTCGGACGGAGGTCCGGGAGCTCCTGGACCGGTATCAAATTTCACCCAAACGGTCGCTGGGACAAAATTTCGTCGTCGAACCCAACACGGTGCGTCGCATCGCTGAACTGGCCGAAGTGGGCCCCGGCGACCAAGTGGTAGAAATCGGGCCCGGCATCGGTGCTCTAACGTTGGCCCTCTGTGATACCGGGGCATCGGTTACGGCAATAGAAATTGACGACACATTGGTTGAAGTGCTCAACGAAGTGACCAACGGCCGCTCAGTGCGCATAGTGCACGCAGACGCCATGAAAGCAGACTGGACAAAAATTTTAGGTGCCGGCCCTTGGCATTTGGTGGCCAACTTGCCTTACAACATTTCTGTGCCACTGATTTGTGACCTCCTTGACGAAACCCCGGCCGTGGTTTCAATGCTGGTCATGGTGCAACGCGAGGTAGCCGACCGACTGGTGGCTGACCCCGGCGATGCCGCCTACGGCCTGCCTTCGGTCAAAGTGAACTATCACGCCACGGCGGCGTTAGTGGGCAAGGTGCCGCCATCGGTCTTTTACCCCCGACCTCGGGTGGACTCCGCACTGGTGCACATAAAACGCCGTCTTGAACCTGCAGTAACTGCGGATGCCAAAACACTGTTCGCTTTAGTGCGGGCCGGCTTTGGGCAGCGCCGAAAAATGTTACGGCGTTCATTAAGCGCCATGATCACCGAAGAGGAAATTAAGGCCGCCAATGTAGAACCCACAGCGCGAGCCGAAGAGCTAAACCTCCAACAGTGGGCGGCCATCGCCGACCGGGTTAAAAAATGACCACAACATTAATGGCCCCTGCCAAATTGACCCTTGGGTTGCGCATTACCGGGGTTCGCCCCGACGGGTTTCATTTAATCGAAGCAGAGATGGTGACCCTTGACTTGGCCGACCGACTGCTGGTCTCCCCGGGCCAAGGGCTTTCGGTGAACGGAGCAACAGAAGGGTTTTCGGTAACTCCTGACGGCGACAACCTGGTCACCAAGGCGCTGGCTTTAGTAGGCCGGCAAGCACAAATAAGTATAGAAAAAAATATTCCCGCCGGAGCCGGACTGGGAGGCGGCTCGGCCGATGCGGCAGCGGTGCTGCGCTGGGCCGGGTTTACCGATTTAGAAGCAGCAGCCACGCTGGGCGCCGACGTGGCTTTTTGTTTGCGAGGCGGGCGAGCATGGGTGACCGGCATAGGCCAAGAAGTAAGCCTCCTGCCATTTGAACCACGCACCTTTACTTTGTTGACCTCACCGTTTGGCTGTTCCACGCCCGCGGTCTACGGCAAATGGGATGCTCTGGGAGGCCCACGGGGCGACGGAGGCAATGACCTTGAACCGGCGGCTTTAGTCCAGTACCCAGAACTGACGATCTACCGTGACGCTCTCGAAGAGGCCAGCGGGCTAACCCCCCAATTGGCAGGTAGCGGTAGTACGTGGTTTGTTGAAGGTGCGTTTCCTGGAGAAAACCGGCGGGTAGTCCACACGGTGGCCGCCGAGTAAAAGAGTTATTTACCGCGTTGGCGCTGAGCGCGGGTGCGCTTAAGCATCTTGCGGTGTTTCTTCTTACGCATGCGCTTGCGGCGCTTTTTAATAAGTGATCCCATATCGGGCGATACCGTATCAGCGTAGACAGGCAGAACGACGCAAAAAGTAAGCGTTATCTGCACCATGGCTCGCACACAAAAAATTGGGAGGCCATCGGGTAAGGTTTTCAGGATCTTTTGGCGCATTGCTGACTTTGTCTATTATCCTCAGAACCAAGATGGCCAGTGGCCGGTAGTTCAATTGGCAGAACGCCTGGTTTTGGACCAGGAGGTTGCAGGTTCGATACCTGCCCGGCCAGCCATCATATTTAAACGAGTTTTTGCAGGCGTTCAACAAGTAGGCCCGGCGAGCCAGCCAATTCTTTTAACGACCCAGCATCCAACAAAACCCGCCAGTGATTTTCTGACCCAACCAATATTGCCGGCAGAGCACCAGCCGCTTCGAGCTGGCTTTTAGTGGCGTGGTTGCGGTGAATCAACTTGAGTTCCATACCGGCTTCGGCACAGGCTTTTTTCCACTCGGGCCGGCCCTTCGGGTTCCACCCGTGGGTGATATCACACAGAGAGCAACTCGTTTGCCCGGTGAGTTTTTTAGCGGCATACCGCAACTCGCCCGCCACGCCCGTGTCGGCGGCAAAAATCCCCACCATGAGTTCTTGATTTAAAGGCATAGTTACGGAACCAACTTTGGCGGCCGATTATTCCCCGGTGGCGATCGGTTGATCAGAACGACTCCAAGCCGACCACGAACCAACAAACAAGCGGCCGCGCCCCAACCCGGCGTGTTCCATGGCCAACAAATTGTGGCAAGCCGTCACCCCTGAGCCGCAACTCGAAATAACGTTTTGCGCATCGTCGATACCTTGGTCAGCAAAAGATTGGCGCAACGCTTCGGGGGAAAGAAAGTAACCGTCCACCATGTTCTGGACAAAAGGAGAAGAGACGGCTCCTGGAATGTGGCCTGGTTGAGCATCGAGCGGTTCGTTATCGCCCCGGAACCGGTCATGGCCACGGGCATCAACGATTTGACCATCATGGGCCGCCACCTGCTCAATGCTGGGCAACTGCTCTTCGGGCCAAGGACGGATGGGGCACGATACGGCTGGCCGTCGGGTTTCTTCGCTGCTCAACGGGCCAGACCAAGCGGCCAAACCGCCGTTAAGCAAGGCCGCCGGATGACCTAAAATGCGTAGCATCCACACCAAACGCCCGGCGCTAAACCCGCCAGCGTTGTCGTAAGCCACCACCGGCGTAGTGGGGCTTACCCCGATGGAACCCAGCCAATGAGCGAAATCTTGGGCCGCGGGAAAAGGATGACGGCCGCTCTCGCCCCCGTTGTCGGGGCTAGCCAAACGTTGATCAAGGTCTACAAAGACTGCCCCAGGGATATGGCCACTTTCAAATTCTTCTCGGCCGATGCGCCCATCGGTATACCACCGCACGTCACAGAGCACCGGGGTGTCAAGGCGATCTTCAAGTTCTTGAGCAGAAACAAGGGGGCCAAAAGTATCCATAACGCATCATGGCATTTTTTTTGTAAAAAAGTGTCCACCAAGTGTTTTCTCTGCGTCTTAACCATGAACGGCTCAACAAGGGGCCCGCCAAACAAGGAGAAAACAATGAAACGATTCAACGAAAACCCACTTATCCCCGCAGCCATTGTGCTGGCCATAATCGTCGCCGTTACCGGCGTCGCTATCGGCTTGCGCGGCGACTCGTCTCACGCAGAGACCAGCGAAACCGCCACCGTAGTAGTGGCCGAAGAAAGCAACATCGAATTAGCTGAAGTTCCAGAAACGCAAAATGCCGTTACCACCACAGAAGCAGTGCTCGAAGCAAACAACGAAGAATCAACTCTGGTTGACGAAACAGTTGAACAAACCAACGACGACGCTGACCAAGCGGAAAGCACCGAAGATGCTGAAGCACTTGCTGCGGCCTTGGTTGAAGAAGCCACCGAGCAAGCACAAGAAGAAGTTCCAGCAGTGGAAGAGGCTCCAGCAGTAGAAGAAGAAGTTCCAGCAGTAGAAGAAGAAGTTCCAGCAGAGG